>CAKZUU010000224.1 GCA_937922175.1 uncultured Gemmataceae bacterium | reverse complement strand
GCTTTTTGTGGGGTTGGGTCGACTTCGGCATCATCCGGAGCGGATCGATCGCGGCATTGGCCTCCGTCTTCAGCGAATCCGTCCATGACATCTGTCGGCAACTTCGCGACCTGCCGCCCCACGCCCGTGTCTTCTCTTTCTGGACGCAGCAAGCCCTGACCCTCGCCGTCATTCTCACGTTGTCGGCGGTCAATGTTCGAGGCGTTCGTTGGGGCGGCGTTGTGCAATTGATCGTTACCGCCGTCAAGGCCGGTTCCCTCCTCGCCGTGATTCTCCTCCCTTTTGTTGTCCTCCTCAGCCTCGACGTACCGCAGCATCCCCCCCGACTCGAAAATCTTTCCCCCGTCTGGCCTCACGATTGGTCAACCGTCAGTTGGTCCGGATTCGGTGCCGCGATGGTCGGCGTCATCTGGGCGTACCACGGCTGGATGAATATCGCACCCGTCGCCGAAGAGGTGCGCGATCCCCAACGAAATATCCCCCGAGCCTTGATTGGAGGCGTCGCCCTCCTCATCACGCTGTATGTGGGAGCGAATCTCGCCTATCACCTCGTGCTGTCGCACCGCGAAATCGCTGCAACGACGGACACCCCTGTCGCCACTGAATTCGCCCGCCGGTTGCTTGGTCCTTCAGGTGGCATCCTGATGGCGGTGGCCATCGCTCTTTCCGTCTTCGGTGCCTTAAATGGAAACATTCTCGTCGGTCCGCGTTTGCTCTATGCGATGGCCGAAGACCGGCTCGCGTTCGGCTGGATGGCTCGCTTGCATACTCGTTATCACACCCCGGCCCTTGCCACTTGGGTCATGAGCGGCTGGACTTGCTTGCTGGTCGTGTTGGCGGCGGCCTGGTCGCGAAATCCCCTGCCACCACTATCGCTCGGCCATTGGACCCTCGACCCCAATTTGCCGACTGGAAAAGCCCTGTTCGACGTGATGACCGACTATGCCATGTTTGGCGCCATCGCCTTGGAGACCCTGGCCGTCATGAGCGTCTTCGTACTGCGTTGGCGTCGTCCCGATTTGCCACGCCCCTATCGCTGTTTCGGCTATCCTCTCGTCCCCGCGATATATGGCCTGGTGATGCTCGCTGTTTGGTTGAACATGTTCGCCAAGCAGCCATCCGAATCGCTGGCGGGCATCGGCTACATTTTCGCGGGGACCGTCGTTTACTGGCTGCTTTGGCCCCCAACCCGCTCGCGCTCGTCTTAGCCTCATCCAAGCCGATCACACCAGCCGATGGAGCGCGATCCCCGCCTCATGTTCGAGCCAATTCGCCAAGTTCTGCTTTGGGTTGTAACAAAGGCCTCGGATTCCCAACGCCTGGGCCCCCTCCACGTTGTCCGGGCGGTCATCCACGAAAACGGCCTCGCTGGGCGAACAATCACAAGCTCTCAGACAGTGCCGATAGAAACTCGCTTCCGGTTTGCGACACCCCACCTCGAACGACAGCACCAAATGAGCAAAGCGATCGAAAACGTCGCGGAACATCGGCGCGAACCAACGGTAATGCAACTCGTTCGTGTTGCTCCCCAGAACCAGACGCAACGAGGGGGGCAGCCGTCTGACCACCTCGATCACCGCGGGGTTGGGCGAAAAAATGTCGCCGAAGGCCCGGGCCAACTCCTCGTCACTGGCCTGGGGCGATCGAAAATGCGCTTTGAATCGCTCGATCACCTCGGCGCTTGAGATGAGGCCGCGCTCGTGCTGATCTTCCAAGTCGGTGCCATAGTAGAAGTGATAAACGTCATCCTCGGTAATGGATTCGCCGAGCAGGCGAGCCACTCGAGCCGCTCCCAACCGATGGTCGAAAAAACCGATCACGTTGCCAAAATCAAAGATGATCGCGCGAATCGAAGGAGACATCATCACGAGCGGCGTTCTCCCGGAGGTTGCCCCATCTGATCGAGTCGCATCTTCTCATAAGGCCCGGCGGATAAGCCGGTCGGGCAGATACTCCGATCCAAGTAAATCCATACCACGCGCGAATAACGGAAGATCATCGGCACCAGGGGCAAGAATGTCCCTGTCGCGCGAAGCATGGTGCCATAACTGAACCAGTCATCCCGGAGGACCGACCAGACAGCGTGCATGATCAAGTAAATCCCGGACGAAAGGAAATAACTCACATACATCGCCCCCAGGAAGTAACCCTCCTCACGCTGGAACAACAACCCACAAACGGGGCAAGGATCGTTCATCGTGATGACCCCGCGGAACATCTTGCCCTCTCGACAACGGGGACATCGCTGTCGGATCAAGGCGACGAGCAGACCCCGGCGTCGAGAGGAGACGGCGGAGTCCTCGGATCCAAGCTGCGTCAGGTCGGGGTCCATCGCAGTTATCTTATTCGGGACGGGTCGCGGTCTTTGTTAAAATCCTCTTGCCCAAATCTTTATATTTCCGATAAAGATAGTGAACGGATGGTGGGGGAAGAGAGGATGTTGACGACGAAGAAACCGCAACGGTTTTCGCAGGCTGAATTAGCCGACTTGAACCAGAAAATGGCAAATGACTCGCCGCAACAAATTCTGCGATGGGCAGTTGAGACGTTTCATCCGAAGTTGACGATGGCGACGGCGTTCGGAGCGGAGGGCTGTTGCATCATTCATATGTTGGCGGAAATCGAGCCGTCGGTTCGGATTTTCAATTTGGAGACCGGGTATCAGTTCACCGAAACGCTGGAGATGCGGGAACGAATCAAGCAGCGGTACGGAATTGCGGTGGAGTTTGTTTACCCTGAGTTGACGGTGGAGGAGTACGAGCGGGAACACGGTGGTCCGTTATACAATCTCCGTCCGGACCAGTGTTGTCATGACCGCAAGATTTTGCCGTTGCGTCGGGCCGTGGTCGGCTACGACGCTTGGATCAGTGCGATTCGCGGCGATCAAACAGATCACCGGCGGGCGGCCTCGTTGGTGCAGGCAGATCTGAAGTTTGGCTTGATCAAGGTCAATCCGCTTTTGCGTTGGACGAAGAAGGACGTGTGGAATTTTATTTTTGCCCATGACATCCCGTACAA
>CAKZUU010000223.1 GCA_937922175.1 uncultured Gemmataceae bacterium | reverse complement strand
GTGCGATCAATTCCGTGTCACCCATCATTTTGATGAACCACGTCTGCTGCTCACCTGGTCGAATCGCCCCTAAAATCGATTTGCCGGATGGGCCGATCAAGTTCACCAGAATCAACCGTCCGCCGTCACCCTCGATCACTTGACTCAGCTGAATGAGTTCTTCGTCCGAGGCTTCGGACAAACCCACCTGACGACGCCAGCGGTTGATGTTCGCTGCCAACGAGCCGCCACTACCGGCCAAGGGCGTGATCGTCACTTCGGCGCTTCGAGCCCCATCCGACACCGAGAAACTCGCCACGGCAAAGGCGACGCCGGTTTCCTTCACCTTCCAACCGCTGGGGATCTTGTACTCGATCGGCTTTCCCGCATCGCGCGTCTCTTCGGGAAGAGGCGCAAAGCGAGCACTCTCCATGTCGACCAGCAACGCTTCCACGTCGTTTTCGAGTTTTTCGCGGCGACAGATTTTTAACAACTCTTCGCCACTGATCGGCTCGAGCTTCAATTGTTCCCGCCAACGATTCACGTTGCTGAGAACTCGGCCGCCCTCGATCCCAAATTTGAAAACGGTCACCTCCAAGCGACTCGGCAAGCGGAAGGTGGCGTAGCGGAGATCTCGACCCGGCTCGTACTGCCAACCCTCGGGGATCGTCCATGCGATCGGCTCTGAGCCGGAATCTGGAAATCGGAGCGACCGAACGAATTGCGCGAATCGCTGTTTCTCTTCGGCGACGGCCCCCGCCTCGCCCATCAGTTTCACAAACCACACATCCTCGCGATTGGGGAAAATCATCGCGCCCAAGAGCCGTTGTCGCTCCACCGGCACTTGGTACGTCCGAATCGGCTCTTCGCAGCCGATCAACGGCCAAGCAATCGCCAAGAGCACGAATTTCAGATCACGGAGTTTCATTTGGCTTGTATCTCGAGAAAGCCACACCGGCGGGGACTTCCACAACGCAGCAATCGGGCGCCTATCCACAGTATACGACCGCTCCCTCCGGAGGTGGCCGCCTGCCCACGAATTGATGCGGTTCATCTGGGATCAACGCCAAGAGAGAGCGATCAGGTCATCGTCAATTCCCGGTGCGGTCCAAGATTTTCGCCGTCGCGTGTCACGACACCGGGGACTGACCATCGTCGCGGCGGAAAATGTCGAATTCGGGGTGATATTCTTCCTCGCGCACGCTTTTTCTTTTCGGCCTTTGTTCCCGTACTCGACTTCGTTGAAACGACCGGGCGGCGAAAAAACGAGCCACGTTGTACAACGCCAGCAGAGCGGCCACCAACCCCATGCTCAAACCGGGCTGTCCCGGCTCAAGTCCCAAGAGCGGACGACCGGTGAGATTGACCGCCAACAACGGCACTGCGATGATCAACCAGATCAATGCCAACGCCAGATTGAAGGCCACGATCAGGCCTCCCATTGGTTGCTGCCCAAGGCGGTATTCTACGGCGCCGCCCAATTCCCGTTGCCGTCTTCGAGAAAATCCCCTGCCGGCTCCGCCATATCAATCTCGCCGCCATCCCGCCGGGTGCTGCGTGGAAGGCACGGAAGAGGCGCCATAAATATCACCAGAGGAGAGCTGTTGAAAGGGCGGGCTTGTGTGAGAGGCAACAGTGTGAGAATTTATGGACGCTCCTGACCTGCAAATCCCGCGGATTGAGGGTTCGTTCGACCCGAGCCTACCTATTGAACAGGGACGAACGATCCCCGCACGATGGTACACGGATCCGGAAATCTTTCGAGCGGAGCGCGACTGTGTCTTCGGGGCAACCTGGGTCATCATCGGTCGGTCGGAGCAGGTTGCCGAGCCACGGCAGTATCTGACGGCCCATGTCGCGGGATTCCCCGTTTTGGTCGTGCGTGATGAGGGGGGTGAACTTCGCGGCTTTTTCAATGTTTGCCGACATCGCGCGGCCCCGGTACTGACAGAGGAATCTGGGACGGCGACCAAGCTTCGCTGTCGGTACCACGGTTGGACCTACGACCTGACGGGCCGTCTGCGGGGTACCCCTGAGTTCGAAGGGGTTTGTGACTTCTCGCGTGAAGACCACGGATTGATTCCGATTGAAGTGGCCATTTGGGGACCTTTGGTCGCGGCTCGATTTCGGGGGTCCGGAGCCACATTCGAGCAGCATCTATCTCCCATGCCGGAGCGCATCGCGACAGCGATCTCCGACCTCACGTTTGTGAAGCGGCAAGTCTACGATCTGGCATGCAACTGGAAAATTTACGTCGATAACTATCTCGATGGCGGATACCACGTGAATACCGTACATCCTGAACTCGCCGGGATGCTTGATTATTCGCAGTACCGAACGGAAACCTTTGATACCACCAGCGTCCAGACCAGTCCCTTGACCACCGATCGGTCGGCAATTCGGCATGGTTTCGCCCAATACTGGTTCGTCTTTCCCAACTTCATGCTCAATCTCTACGACGGTTTGATGGACACGAATCTGGTTCTCCCACTGGGAGTGAATCGCTGTCGAGTGGTCTTTGACTTTTACTTTTCCCATTCCGGTCCTGCCTCCGAGGAAGAGTTTCAGCGACGAAGCATTGAGACGGCGCATCGAATTCAACAAGAGGACATGACCATTTGCGAAGAAGTGCAGAGCGGCTTGGCGAGCGGCATCTTCGACACGGGGCGGTTTTCCGTGAAGCGAGAAGCCGCCGGCTACCACTTCCATCGCCTGCTAGCGGCGGCTCTGACCTGTCGTCGCACGTTGTCGGGGCGGCGGTTTCCTCAAAAAATGTGAGAGGAGTCGATGGATGGCGAGCAGCCCGTTTGTTTTGAATGTCGATGAGACTAACTTTCAGCGCGAAGTGCTGGATCGATCACGTGAAGTTCCCGTCGTGGTCGATTTTTGGGCGGCGTGGTGTGGTCCGTGCCGAGCCCTCGCCCCGATTTTGGAGCGACTTATCGAACAACGTCAGGGACAAGTGATCCTTGCCAAGGTGAACGTGGACGAAAATCCGTATTTGGCTCAATCGTTCCGCATCGAGGGGATCCCCGCCGTCAAGGCCATTCGAGATGGCAGGATCGTCGCCCAATTCGAGGGCTTGATCCCGGAAGCTCACCTGGCCGAATTCCTCGACCGCTTACTTCCCTCCCCGGCCCAAGCAGAGGCCCAACAGGCCGCGGCCATCGAGAACACCAACACAGAAGAAGCCGCTCGACTTTACGCCCGAGCGTTGAATAAAGACCCGAATTACGGCCCGGCGATTCTCGGGATGGCTCGCATTCGACTAGCCACCGGCGAGATCGATGAGGCCGAGTACTTGGCAAACAAAGTCCCGCCGGGTGGTGAGCAAGGTGCCGAGGCCGACCGCCTGCGTGCCATCATCGCCCTGAAAAAACTGCCGGTCAACGAGGAGGACGCGAGGCAGCAGGCCCAAGCTGATCCGGAGAATCCGCAGCGACTCTTTGAGTGGGGAAAGGCGCTCGCCGTAGCGGGAGATTATCCCAAGGCCCTGGAGGTTCTCTACGCCGCGGCCGAGCGCGACCGCGACCTTGCGCGGGGAGCGGTCAAAGAGTTGATGGTGCAGATTTTTCATGTCATCGGTCAGCGTTCGGACCTGGCCGAAGAGTACCGTGACAAGCTGCGCCGGGTGATGTATTGATCCGCGGCGAGGTGAGCGCTCTCTCAAATCAAGGCCATCGTTTCATCTCGACCCGAATCACCGGTGAACGGGTGCGATTCACTTGTCGAATGAACAGCATGACGTGGCCATCCTCTTTGTCGAAGCGAGCACGGAGAAACGATTTCACACCGGAACGTCGATCGTGTGTCATGAATTCTTCGATGGCGTCGAACAGCCCGTCGATATCATAGGCGGCGCGCTGTCGGCGCTCTTCCTCGACTTTCCGAAGTCCTTCCTGATCCACAATTGGCTCCGGCTCGCGTCCATTGTGGAGGAAATGGACGATGACGCCGTTGCGGACTTGGAGTTCGATGCGGTCTCGCACGGTTCGACCGGAGGACTCCGTCGCCAGGTCGATGCGTAAGTCGTAGTCGGAAGGTCGCTTCTCTTGCCATTGTCGCCGGGCTGTCTGAAGCTGCGCTTCACTGAGCGGCTGGGCGGCGTTGTACGCCCAATTGATGGCAATGGTCAACACGCCCAAGATGCTGAACCCCACGAAGACCCAAACCCAGTTCTTGGATCGTCGCGGCGCGGTAGCGACCTCGTTCATTTTCCCTGCTCGAAGACGTGTCCTTTGGGAACGACGGTGATGCCCCCTTCCGTCACCGTTAAGCCATGACTCAGATCGGCTTCTCGGTCATACCCGATGTGCATGCCTTTGGGGATGCGAACGTCCTTGTCGATGATGGCCCGTCGAATTTTACAATATCGGCCAACGTCCACGTTATTGAACACGATGGAATCTTCCACTTGAGCGTAGCTGTTGATTCGCACCGACGGAGCCAAGACGCTCCGGGAGACCCGTCCGCCGGAAATCACGGTTCCGTTGCAGACGATCGAGTCATGAGCCTCACCCCGCCGTACCTCGCCGGCGGCACCTTCCGCGTAAAACACAAACTTGGGCGGCGGTAATTGGGGGTGGAGCGTCCGAATGGGCCACTTCTGGTCGTACAGATTCAATTCGGGATCCACCGCCACCAGGTCCATGTTCGCCGAATAATACGCATCAATCGTACCGACATCGCGCCAGTAGGGCCTCGCTTTGCCTTGCATGTCACGAAAGCGATACGCCATCACCCGGTGCGAACCGATCATCGAAGGGATGATATTTCGTCCGAAATCATGTTGACTATTTGGGTTTGCCGCGTCCGCGATCAATTGTTCAAAGAGAACTTTGGTGGAAAAGACATAAATTCCCATTGACGCGAGGAAATGTTGGTCGTCACCGGGCATGGGATCCGCGCGTTCCGGCTTCTCGACAAAGGCCGTCACTCGATGCTGGTCATCCGTGACGATCACACCGAAATGTTTGCACTCCGAGAGCGGAACGGGGATGCAGCCAATGGTCAGGTCCGCGCCGTTCCTCTCGTGGTCGCGGACCATATCCATGTAATTCATCTTGTAAATGTGGTCGCCCGCAAGAATCAGGACGTATTTGGGATCTTCCGGTTCAATGCTGTAAATGTTTTGATAGATTGCGTCCGCAGTGCCTTGATACCATTGCTCGTGAAGCCGTTGTTGTGGTGGCACGACGTCAATGTACTCGCCGAGTTGGGCGGAGAGAAAACTCCAACCATCGCGAATGTGCCGATCCAGGCTGCGGGCTTTGAACTGGGTCAGGACCAGAATTTGCCGCAACCCACTGTTGATGCAGTTCGACAAAGTAAAGTCGATGATGCGATACATGCCACCGAAAGGAACG
>CAKZUU010000222.1 GCA_937922175.1 uncultured Gemmataceae bacterium | reverse complement strand
GCCGGCGTCTTGCCTCCCTCGCCTGTCGTGACGCGCCCCTCGCCTCCTCCACCGCCCGCCCGCGACGTTGCTCCTCCGGCGACGACGTCGGCCCCTGAGCCGGCGCGCTCGCAACCTCCGGTGTTGCAGCCGCCACCCGCCATCGGTCCGAAGCTGGCACCAGTTGTTCCGCCGCCTCCGCCCCCCGTCGTACCTCCGTTCGTGCCACCGACTCCGACTCGACCGTCCAACATCCCCGCCGGCAAAAAGTCGACGGCTCCCATTTACAAGCCGCCGACAACGATCCCGTTCTTCGATCAACCGATCGTCCCTTCCGAACCGAGCTTGCTCGCACGGCTGGCGCGATGGCTCCTTTTGGTTCTGATCTCCTCGGGGATCGGCGCGGCTTTGGGCGTGGCGATCTGGTATCAGTACTTCCGCATCCAGGGTTGATGACCCATCGCTGACGAACCGCTTCGGCGGCCCCAAGGGGCGATCTCGGGCCTTCTCTTGTTGGTCAGGGAAACATCGAGCATGCGTCGGCATGCCGCGCCGGACAAACGCCGATCATTTCGGGAGGACGGGCGACAAGTGCTGTCGGGACGGTGCTCGACGCGGGTTCAACCGGGTTCGGCAGCGGTCAATCGCATCAAGGAGATTTCGGGTCGGGCACCGATCCGAAGAGGAGGCCCAACCGTTGCCAATCCGCGAGACACGTAGACCTGGGTGAACGGTGTGCGAACCAAACCGTGCAGGTACTTCTCACCGTAGATCGACGGGACATAAGGCGCACCGAGGCCCGGTAAGACAACCTGGCCTCCATGGGTGTGTCCGCTCAGAACCAACCTCACACGACGATCCGTGATCGATTCAACGTAATCGGGGTTGTGACTCAGCAGGATACACGCCTCATCAGGTCGTGCATCGCCAAGGGCATCGGCGAGATTCTGCGACCCCTCCCAGAAGTCATCGACTCCACCGAGCCGCAACCGCGACGAGCCTTGGGTGAACCAATAGCCTGTGTTGGTCAAATCGGCGACATGAGCCTGCCGCATGCACTGCTTGGCCAGACGTGAGTCGTACCAATGGTCATGATTACCTAAGACGCCGAAGACCCCCCAACGTGCCCGCAAGTTCGACAAGACCTCGAAACACGGGGGAATGTATCGGCGATGGGCGTGAGCATAGTCCCCGCCCAGGGCAATAATGTCCGGCTGTTGGGCGTTCGTCACGTCGACCACTGTGCGGATGTAATGGAGGCTGGTATATCGGCCGTGATGCAAATCCGTCAAAAAAGCGATCGTGAGGCCATCAAAAGCGGCCGGCAAATGGGGAATGGCAACCGTCTCTCGAGCGACACGAAACCAGCTCGCCTCGAACAAGCCATAGCCAAGTGTCAATGCCGGGGCTGCCAGCGTCGTCCGCTGTGCCCATTTCAGAAACTCCCGGCGGTTCATTTCATCGACTCCGTGGCTCTCCGAGTCGTTATTTTACCGAGACAGGGGCCAATCGCGGAAGTCGGACTTTCACCAGGGCCGACGAGCAGAACTCCCGGGGTGGGATTGCACGTCGCGCTAAAGGGGACAAACCATGGGCTTACCGCCGGGCCCGTTCAGCGGCTTCGGCTGCCCGTCGCCACATGCGTGCCAACTCGGGACGATGAATTTTGTCGCAAAGGTCAGCAAGTTCACGACGGATGGTGGCATTCCACGGATCGGCCATCGCATCGATGTTCTTCTGATGAACCCGCTGGATTAGATCCAGAAGTTGTTTCAACTCGCGATTCTGAGCTTCTTCGTCGTCCACTCGCCCCACCACATGATAAGCACGTGCCAGTTGAGTTCGACTGCGAAGATCATGAGGTGCCGCACGCACAACTCGTTCGAGGATATCGATCGCTCTCGCCGCATTCCCCGCGAGCAGATCGCGCTCTCCTCGTAAACGCAGCAGACCAACGTAATCAGGGTGTTTCGCGAGTTCTTGATCCAACAATTCGGTCGCTTCGGCTTCCCGTCCCAAGGCCAGCATGGATTCCACACGAACGGCAGCCGCTGCGGGCGTATCGAGGCCCTGAACGGCCTCGATCGCTTCCGCTTCACGGTACAGCCGCATTAAGCAGACGGCCATTTCAACGCGGACTTCCTCAGCATCAGGCGGATGCGGTTGGCGACGCAGCGATTCACGGTAGGCGGCCACCGCCTCTTCGAGCTTTTCCAAATCTCGATAGATCAAGCCCAACAAACGATGGGGTCGCCCATCGGTCGGATCGAGTTCGGCCACCTTTTCCAAGTGGGGAATGGTCCGGAGAAGGTCGCCCTGATCGTAATAAATGGTGGCAAGCCACCGATGCGCGTCGACGTGGTCGGGATTTCGCTGCAAAACGAAGACAATCGCTTGGGCGGCCTCGTGCGGTCGCCGAAGCCCGATGCTCGTCCGCGCGACCAACAACGCGGCGTCAACGCTGACCGGACTTTCAGGTCGGATCGCTTGGAGGTAATCGATCGCTTCGAGCGGCCGTTTTTGCCGAAGAGCGATTTCAGCCATCAGGAGCCGATGGCGGTCGAGATCTCCCGAAGATTTGAGAAATTCTGCATATGTTTCCGCACGAACGAAATCGCCTTCCTTCGCGGCAGAGAGGCCGCGAGACAAGCGAAATTCCGGGCGCGTCACATAGTAGCCCCACCCTGCCGCCGAGGCGACAGCAAGAGCCGCTACCCCACCCACGCTGAGACGCCAGCGATTTCGCATTTGGAGAAGGCGACTCGCCGAGGGCGAATTGACGTCGGCCGACCCCGTTGGATCGCTCCGTCGGCAATCCCACTCGGCGACCGCGTTACGATCGAACCATCGTTTGTTTAATTCGAGGACAATTTCAATTCGATCGGCCCACTCGATGGAACGACCAATCCGGTGAACGGTGTTTGATCCAGCTTTCCGTACTTATCCGGCAGTTCATTCTTCGCGGCAATCCGAGGAGCACCGCTCGCTCCGGGCGCACCTCCCGGAGGACCTCCGCCCGGCCGCATCATACCCGCCGGGCCACCGGCTGCTCCGCCCTTCGGCGGGCCACCGCCACCCATGGCCGCCCGCATCTGATCCGCTGGGTTGGCACTCTGATCGATTCCTTGCATTCCTGAGGTCTTCGTGACGGTCGCTTTGTACTTGCCGGGCTTGGCTCCCTCTTTGTTGCCCGTCTTAAGGAAACAAACACCGTTCGCGTCCGTCTGCCCCGAGGGGTTGATCTCTTTCAACTCCTCGCCTTCAGGGTAAAAAACAACGGTCGCGCCTTGAACCGGCTGACCATCCAACGTGACTTTGACTTCCACTTTTGACATGCTTGGTCCGCAGGCCAAACCAACGAACGGCAGGCAAGCAGCGCCGATCAGCCATGTCGTCATCGCAATGCGTTTCATTCGTCGCAGGCTCCTCACAAAAGTTGAGAACATGGTCCCTCGGCTCGAGGGCAACCGGGCCGGCGCTCCCTTCACGCCCGCCCGGGTTGCTCCTTGCGATGAAGCCGCGCGATCAGCCTCTCACCGGATGGACAGGCGGGCGGGGAAACAAACCCCGCCGAAGTTCCGAACGCCGGCTCAGCCGATGTCAGTTCCCCGAGAAATTCGTGGGCAGACCGTCGTTGCGGCAACCCAACAAGTTGTATGTTTTGTGGTCGATCGACTGGCTAATGAAGGTCACCGACCCGTCGGCCATCAGGAAGTT
>CAKZUU010000221.1 GCA_937922175.1 uncultured Gemmataceae bacterium | reverse complement strand
TTCGACAAACAGGAGACGGAAATCGAATCGCTGCGGGAGGCCCAAAAACGCCTGCAACAGCAGCAACTCAAAGCCCAACAAGACGTCGATGCCTACCTCCGCAACCTGAATGTGGGGTAACGTGAGGTAAAGCTCGGCAGTGCCGTCTCGGTCGCCCCCGGTGGGTCACTGGAAGCGACCGAGACACACTTGTCTCAAATGGGTTCCGGCGGCCCAGAGAAATTCCGGGACGACGAGACAATTCCGATCAGCGACTGCTCGGGCAGCTCGCCGGTCATAGCATGAGGGCATGGAGATCAGCACTTGTACGATTGAAGACCTGATCCGCCTGCAACGGCAAGGCGTCTCGGCGGAGGAGATCACCCAAGCTGCTCTTGGAGAAATCGAACGACGAGATTCGGCGATTCGCGCCTTCATCGACGTTCATGCGGAAGCCGCGTTAGCCCAAGCGCGAGCGGTCGATGAAAAGCGTCGTCGCGGCGAAGTGTTAGGACCGCTCGCGGGGATCCCGATCGCGATTAAGGACAACTTATGTCGGCGAGGATGGCGGACAACTTGCTCGAGCCGAATGTTGAAGGATTTCCGACCGCCGTACACCGCGCATGTCATCGAGAAATTGGAGGCTGCGGACGCCGTTCTGATGGGCACCACCAACATGGACGAGTTCGCGATGGGGTCGTCCACTGAAAACAGCGCCTTTTTCCCGACGCGGAACCCTTGGGACCTCGAGCGCTCACCGGGCGGATCGTCCGGTGGCTCCGCCGCGGCGGTGGCCGCGGGAATGGTCCCTGCCGCTTTGGGTTCCGACACCGGCGGGTCGGTGCGGCAGCCGGCAGCGTTTTGCGGCATCGTGGGGTTGAAACCCAGTTACGGACGAGTTTCGCGCTACGGTCTGGTGGCCTTCGCGAGTTCGCTCGATCAGGTCGGACCACTGGGCCGATCGGTCGCCGATTGCGCCTGCCTGTTACAAGTCATTGCCGGGCACGATCCGCGCGATAGCACGTCGGTGCCTCGGGATGTGCCGTCATATCTTTCCGAATTATTCAACCTGAAGCGTCCCCTCACCGTGGGCGTACCGCGCGAGCATTTCGCGGCAGGTTTGGATGCTGAGGTCGAACTTGCGGTGCGACAATCAATTCGGATTTTGGAACAGCAAGGCGCGACGATCCGGGAGATCTCCCTGCCGCATACCGCGGACGCCGTTGCCGTCTATTATCTCATCGCGACGGCAGAGGCTTCGAGCAATTTGGCAAGGTATGACGGAATGCATTACGGACATCGCACCCCGCGCCGCGGGGGACTTATCGAGACCTACTGCCGATCGCGCGAAGAGGGATTCGGCCACGAGGTAAAACGGCGCATCATGCTCGGCACGTTCGTCTTGTCGAGCGGCTATCGGGATGCGTATTACGTCCGTGCTCTGCGAGTGCGTCGGTTGATCAAGGAAGACTTCGACCGTGCTTTCCGCGAGTGCGACGTCATCATGGGGCCGACCACGCCCACCCCAGCGTTTCGCTTGGGCGAGAAATCAAGCGATCCGTTGGCGATGTATCTTTCGGATGTCTACACGATCAGCGCGAATCTAGCAGGAATCCCCGCCATCAGCCTCCCTTGCGGTTGGACGCGGAGCGGCCTTCCCATCGGCGTGCAACTTCAGGCACCATTCTTTGAAGAGGCCCGACTTTTCGCCATCGCTCATGCCCTGGAACAGGCGTTCGATCGGCGTCGGACGAAACCCGCCGTCAACGGGTAACCCGTGGTTCGAACCAGACAGCATGAGCGCCCTCCGTCGGACCTGAGCAACTGACAGCCAACTGCAAATGTTTGACACCGGTCACATCGACGGTGCAGTTCTGGGCATCTGCTTGAGAGCGAACAGGACGCGATCGCCACAATTCGCGACCGTCGCCGATCACTCGGAAGGTACAAGGCGATTCGCTGGGAGGAGAGCCATCGGCCAGGGCCACACGAGCATGGAAACGCCGAAACTGACCATCGAGCAACACGGTCACGCTGGCTTCTTCGCCCCAACGGGCCGGAGGGTGCATGAAAATGCCGTTGGGAGACGGTCGGCCTTCGACCTCGATATTCGCTCCGGGAATCGTGCCGTCAGCAAGTGCCGGGGGATAGTATGGCCAATTGCGGCGTGCAACGGTTGGCAGATTCCTCAGAAAGGTCGTTTCCGTACTCTGCCGAGTATCCGTGGGAGGTGTTTCCTCAGGAGGCGAAGTCCAGAACAAAGCCGCTGCTGATGTCGCCCCGACGACACCCGCCAAGACCGCTCCGCTGGCCCAGACCGCCCGAACCACCGATCGACGAGAAACAGCCGACCGCTTCTTTTCGTCGGCGGAGCCGGTGGCCCTGGAGTTCAACCGATTTTGCGACCGCGTTGCCCTTTCCTTATCCGCCGCGATCTTTTTCAATTTCCTTGATGAGCTCCGTCGACGTTTGCCCGTGTGCCCCTTTTTGCCCGATGTTCCCGATGGAGTCCCTCTCAAGCAGCGTCGCACCTCCGCAAGTCCTTCTAAGACCTTGTCGGCGCTCTCGATTCGCGCTTCGCGGTGTTTCTCCAGCATCCGGGAGATCAGATGGGCGAGTTTCGAGGGCACCTGCGGGTTCAGTTGGTCGACCGGAGGGGGAGTTTCGACAGCCAACGACGTCAAAACCGCCATCGTCGTGCTGCCGGTGAATGGCTCCCGACCGGCACACAGTTGAAACATGATGCAACCCATGCTGAACAGATCGCTTCGAGGATCCAAGGGCTCGCCGCGTGCTTGCTCCGGAGACATGAAGCCTGGGGTGCCAAGTGCCAGACCCGCCTCGGTGAGCCGAGGCCCCTCATCTACCGGCCGGACCAACCCGAAGTCGAGAATTTTAACATTTCGTTGGGGCGATTCGAGCCAGATGTTGGCTGGCTTGATGTCACGGTGCAACAGCCCGCGACGATGCAGGAAGCTCAACCCCTCGGCAAGTTGCTCACCGATCCGCAAAACCTCTTGCACTTCAAACGGGGGCCGCTGTCGCAACCGATCGTGCATCGTCTCGCCATTCAGAAATTCCATCGCCAGGTAGGCGATGTCACCGTATTCCCCGGCTTGATAGACAGTGACGATGTGCGGATGTTTCAGAGCGGCCAGGGCCCGGGCCTCACGCAAGAAGCGACGGTTTGTCTCGGCGTCACGCAATTCGGGTTTGAGAACCTTTAAGGCCACGCGACGTTGGAGCGCGAGATCTTCCGCCTCGAAGACGTAGGCCATCCCCCCGATTCCCAACAAGCGCAGGATCCGGTAGTTCCCCAAGAACCCCAACTCGGAGGGCGAAATCGCTGGTTGCAAAAAGTCGAACCGCTTGGGCAGAGGCGTCGGTCGAACTTCCCCCTCGAACGTCGGATGAAACTCTCGAGTGGCCAGGGCGTCGGTTTCCGTCAGTTTTGAGCGCATCGACAATGGTTCCCGGGCGAATGGGTGGACACCCAAGCGTAGCTCAAAATCTGACCCAAAGCGCGGTTATGTGGGTTTTGCGGAGGATTCCTATTCTCGGACCAGGGTTTGGTATCGCTGGCGGAGTTGACGCGTGATCGGCCCCGGCTTCCCGGACCCGATGGGGCGAGCATCGACCTTGACGACCGGTATGACCTCCGCCCCTGTACCGGTCAGGAAACACTCGTCCGCGGTGTAAACGTCCAAGCGGGTCAAGGCACACTCCAGGGTGGGAATCCCGTCGGCTCGCGCCAAGTCCAAAATCGTGTTGCGGGTGATGCCCAACAGGATCCCGGCATCTGGCGGCGGGGTCTTCACGATGCCGTTCTTAACGAGGAAGATGTTATCCGCTGTACACTCGGCCACCTCGCCTTTGGTGTTCAGCATGATCGCTTCCAAGCAGCCGGCACGAATAGCTTCGAGTTTGGCCAGAATGTTGTTCAGATAATTCAACGACTTGATCCGCGGGTTGAGAGCATTGCTGTGATTGCGGATGGTGGCGGCGGTCACGATCTCCAAGCCCGACTCGTAAAGCTCCTTGGGGTACAACTGGATGTCATCGACGATGACAATGACCTGCGGCTCGCACTTGCGCGGATCGATACCGAGATTACCGGGCCCCCGAGTAATCACCACCCGAATGTAACCGTCCGGTTTGCCGAAAGCGCGAACCGTCTGTTCGATGGCTTGCATGAGCGACTCGGGCGGCAGGGGAATCTCGAGCAAAATAGCCCGGGCCGACTCATACAGCCGTTGAATGTGTTCTTGGTGCTTGAAAATCTTGCCGTTGTAAACGCGAATGCCCTCGAAAACTCCATCGCCGTAAAGGAATCCGTGGTCATACACGCTGACGACCGCATCGGCACGATCCACGAGTTTGCCATTCAAGTAAATGGCAGCCATGAGGCGAACCCTCCCGTGACGAGGAACGAGTCAGACAGCGACGGCGGATCGTTCGATGCGGCCGTTGGTCAGCTTCACGATTCGATCGCAACCGGCAGCAATGTCCATGTTATGCGTGACCATGACAATGGTGAGTCCATCCTGCCGATTCAGTTCGCGTAAGATCCGGACGATGTCGTTGCCGGTGTCAGCGTCGAGGTTGCCCGTGGGTTCATCGGCGAGAAGGATCGCCGGTCGATTCATCAGCGCTCGGGCAATTGCCGTGCGTTGCATCTCTCCGCCCGACAATTCACGAGGCAAGTGCCTCAGTCGATGTCCCAAGCCGAAGCGATCCAGCAGTTCGGACGCTCGGCGAGACTGTTCCCGCTTCCGCCATAGCCAAGTCGCCGCCGAATGCCCGATCATCGCCGGCACCAAGACATTTTCCAGGGCCGTCAGTTCCGGCAGCAAATGGTAAAACTGGAAAATAAAACCAAAGGTTTGATTCCTGAGTCGCTCTCGGGATCGGGCGGGTAACTGATCGATCCGATAACCGTTCAGGGCGACGGCTCCCTCGTCGGGCTGATCCAAGGTTCCCATCAAGTGCAGCAGCGTGCTCTTCCCGGAGCCGGACGCCCCCACGACGGCCAGAAATTCGCCCTGCCGAACGTCCAGGTCCACACCTTGCAGCACCCGGACTTCGACCGCGTTCTTGCGATAGGTCTTTTTCAAGCCGTGAATCGTCAACATCGGTTCCATCCTCCGGTCCACCGTCCGGCAAAATCTGTCGCCAGCTATTCGTACCGCAGTGCCCGAACCGGATGCAGCCACGAGGCTTTGAACGCCGGCAGAATGCTGAAGACCACCGCGATGGCGATGGCCCCGACATCGACCAGCAGCACGTGCCGCCAACGAATATCCGTCGGGATTTCGCTGAAATAATAGATGCGCCGATCGAACAATTCGGCCCCCGTCTGCCGACTGATCAACATCTCGATCTCATTGATATTGTCCACGATCAGCAATCCGAACCCGGTGCCCAACAAGGCACCGACCAGCCCCAGCAGAAAGCCATAACCCAGGAAAATCGACATCACGCCGCGGCTGGACGCCCCGAGGGACTTCAAAATCCCGATGTCCCGCGTTTTTTCCGTGACGATCATCGAGAAGATGGCCAAGATGCCGAATCCCGCGACCCCGATGATCATGAACAGCAACAGATTCAAGATGCCTCTTTCGACGGAGATGGCGGCTAAGAGCGTGCCCTGTTTCTCTTTCCACGTCGCGACATGATAGTCCATCGGCGGGAAAATGTTTCGCAAGATGTGGGCCGCCTCGTCCAGGTGTCGATCATCGTGAAGGCGAATCTGCAACGTGTTGACGCGGCCCTCCATCGTCCGGAGATGCTGCAAATAATCAAGCGGGACGTAGACGGTCATCGCGTCGAATTCGCTCATCTCAGTTTTGATGAAATCGCAAACGATGAATTCGTCCCAGACCGGCTGCATCCCTTCCGCCGACAATGTCAACACCGTGATGCTGTCGCCCGGCTGCATCACGAACACATCTTCCGTGCCTTGGCGATACGTCGCCAAGCCATATCCCACGATGATGCCGTGCAATTTCGGCAGCACCGGAGGAGGCGCGTCAATGGGCGGGAGGTCGTCTACACTCCGAAGGGGGAGATCCTCACGAGGAGTCACCGGCGGAAGCGTGGGAACTTCGGTGGTGATCGGCTCTGCCGGGGTTCGTCGGACCCCGTAGAGCGGATCGGGAGGCAACAGCGGATGGGCCGCCTCCCAGCGCTTCCGGGCTGCTTCGTCCGG
>CAKZUU010000220.1 GCA_937922175.1 uncultured Gemmataceae bacterium | reverse complement strand
GACGCGGCTCGTCGAGGGATCGAGAGCGGGCAAATGGTTCGCGTCTCCAACGACCGAGGCGACTTTGTGGCACGGGCTGTCCTCGCCGACTCGGTTCGACCGGGAGTAGTGGTCACGTTGGGCATCTGGTGGAACAAATATCTGCCACAGGGCCGAAACTGCAACAGCACGGTCAGTACTCGTCTGACGGACTTCGGCGGAGGAGCGACTTTCTACGACAACTTAGTTGAAGTCGAGCCTTGCTAAGCGATCGTGTGTTTCGCTTAATCCCAAAGGCCCCTCCGCTTGGTGCTTCAGAACTCCATGACGCGCAAGCGGCGGATCCCCCAACGTAGGACGACGAAGACCGTGACGACACTGAGGCCCACCCCCAACCCGGCGAGGAGGATCATCACGATGGTCGCTGACGTTGACAGCGGTTGCCCGGCGGAGAAAATGCGGATCATCGCGCAAGGGGCGGAGATCAAACCGATGGTGACCAGCAGGTAGAACAATCCGGCGACCAGATTAAGCGTGCCACCAAAACCCACGGCGATTTTCGAAGGATCGCTCTCGCGGAAATTGGGCATGACCGCACCCAACCCCACACTCAATCCGCTAAGTCCTGCCGCTAAAACGACGATATTGATCAGATGAAAAACCATGGTCAGGCCATCCACGCCCAAGAGAGAGTCGCCGACAAGGATCAACCAAATGCACACAAACAGTCCGCCGCTGGCTGCAAAGTAGAACTTGCCCCAGATCAATCGGTCACGCCGCATCGGGAGCAAGCCGAGAATCCAGAATTTTCGCCCTTCGAGGCTGATCAAGGGAAAGATGAAGCGGCCCATGAAGGCACACATCAGCATCGCCGTCGCTGTTAGATTCATCAGGCTCACACCGTGACCGAAACTCTCCCCGATTCCCATTTGCGTGAACTGGCGCGAGTTCGCAATGTAGAGAAGAACGAGCACAGCGAAGATCACGACTTGAGCCCATTGCACGGGATCGCGGCGAAAGGTGCGAAAATCTTTGACGATGAGCAACTGCGTCTGTGGATCAAGAGCGGCGAGGGTTCCGCGCAGGAGCAAATCGAGCCAATGTCCACCGTAGCGTCGACGGAGGTTGCCGCCCGTGGCGAGGCGGTTGTAACCGCGGCGATACAATCCCCGAGCGATGGCCGTCGCGATCAGATACGCAAAGAGTCCATTCGCCCAGATCATGGCGGCCGGCAAGGCTGCTTCGCGCAACTCCCCACGGGCGGTCGCTTGCAGTGCCTCCGTCATCCAGTGGCTCGGTGCGATGCGGGATCGGGCAAATTCAAATTGACCGAACAATTCTTGGACGGCGTCCCGATTGCCGCTGATCGCTCGCTTCGAACTGCGGAGTACTGAGATGCCCCAGGCCAGCGCCATGAGGAATAAGCCGACGACAGCCGCCACGAGAAACTGCCTCCGCCGATGCGGCAGCAAGTTCACGAGGAGGAAACACGCGATCGATCCAAGCGACCCTGGCAGCAGGATGAACCCCATTAACAGCAGAGGAAGTAACACGAAAAAAGTCCAGGAAACGGCGTAGACCGCCCCATAAGCCAGCAAGATCGGCGCTCCTAAAAGCAGAAACGCCCAACTGCTGAACGCCAATGCCGATTGAAACTTGTACGCGAAAATGTGGTCCGCGCGGGCCGGTGTCGTCAGTAGAAATGTCGTCTCCGCTGAGCTGAAGAGACTGCCATAAACGATGATGCCCGTCGAGAAAAAGAGCATCAAGAACAGCGATAAAAACAAAAAGTCGAACAGGATTCCGATGATGCCGCCTGCAAACGGAATATCCCGCGAAGCCATCAAGCGGAAACCGTACCAACTCGCCAAGGTGACGGTTCCCGACACCAAGGAACTCGCCACCACGATCGACACAAGGCGAAACCGTGATCCCTGGAAACGCAGGCCGGTATTGCGGATTAGTTGCCAACGTAACTCCTGAAAAATCCGGGGTTGACTTCTTGTCATCATGTCTGCTCCGGAGGATACCGTGCCGGTTTCCCTGTCCGCGTCGGTCGATCCCTCAACGTTCGGCAGCGATTCGAAGGACGAAGGTTTTCTCGCCGGGCGTCAGCGCGATGTTTCTGATTTCCGACGTTTGACCATCACCGACCTGCTTGACGAGATCTCTTCCCTTCTCACGATACTTCCGCGTGTTTCGATGACCAATATCCGTCTTGGGCGGTTATGAGACACCCATTGAGATCGGGCAAGGGATGCCCTTTCGTTCCGCATCTTCCCTTGATCGCCTTTTGAGAGGATAAATTCGGGTTGGGGACAGACGAAGTTCGCGGCCCGACAATGACCCTCCCCTCGAGAAGCCTGGGATCGGATGCTATTTCGACCCCGCTTCGACGTTGCGGAGAACGTCGTCGAAGCTGATCCGTTGGATCAACCCTGGCATCGTGTCCGTCGTTTCGTTCTGCCAGCAGAGGCTCCGATGATGCACAAAGAATCCGTTGTTCTTGCCCTCACGGGCGATCAGCGGCAGCGCTCCAGCTTCTCCCGCCTTGCCTGCCGACGCCTTCCGTGTCCAGCCGTTGTCTTTCTTCGAGAAGAGGTAGATACCGAATTCCCTTTCGTTCGAGAAAATGACATCGTCATATCCGTCGTCGTTCAGGTCCACGAAACGAAGCCCGTGATCGCCTTGACCATCCGGGAAACGAGCTCCTGGGGGCAACGTCCAACCCGCGTCGGCGAGTTGCTTCTGGCGTCTCTGCCAAAGCGGAGGCGGATTCAGATCGCGAAGCGTTTTCCCACCAGTCACGTTTCGGGTCAATCGCTCCAATGCCTCTTTGAACGTTAAAAACTTGATCCGTTTGCCATATTTCGCTTCGGCGTAGTCGATGAAATCCACCATCTGCTCCGCACGGATCCATTCGTAGGGATGAAAAACGAAGCAAAAGACGCCTTTTTTGATGACGGTACAGTCCAAAGCGGCTTTCCAGTCTCGCAACGTGATCGGGCTGGCTTTCCCGTGGGTGTTCTGACCTTGCCAATCGCTCGGAGTCATGCAGGGGAACTCCCAACAAGAGCGGTTGATGACATAGGGGTACGGGTAGTCCTCGATAAAGTTAACGAAGCTGCGATTGGCGGGCTGATACTTCCGGAATCGCTCCCGCCCGTCGGCATCGAGAACCAACTCCCGCGGGAGTTCGGGGTCGTTTCCCGTGAAAAGATGAAACACCGAGCTATCGACTTGCAGGAATCGCCCGGAGGACGTCTGCTGGTTGAAAATCTCGGCGAAAAAGCGCGGACTGACCGTATTCAGCGAATCACAACACGGTACGCGGAACGCGACGGGCTGATGGCCCGGAATCTCGTGCAGCAAATCGACACATCGGTCATAGGTGCTTTTCGCCGCCGCAAAGTCGCCTCGGCACAACAGAGGGCAGGGATGGTCGATCGTGTGGGCCTCGATGCTTAACCCTTCGCGCAGCCACTTCTGCAAATGCTCGTGCTTCGGATCAATCGCACAGGTCATGATGCTCACCGGTGCTCGACCGTCGATCTTCTTCAGGCGATTCAGAATTGGTCGCAGATACGCTTCCCAACGCTCGTGCCCCCGCATGTCGTCGATGGCGAGGATCACAACGGCGTCCACGCTCGCCTCGCCGACCCACTCGGGAGTTGTCAATCGTGGCGAAGTCCGCGTCGGGTAATAGGGGCTGTCATCGTCGGGGAAAAAGAGCTTCGGCGCCTGGGCTGAACCGGTTGGCAAGGGCAGCACGGCGGCCAGGAAGATGGGGGCCATCAGTCGCATCGGGAAACTCCATTTCGGTGTCGCCGACCAAGCTCGGTTGCATACCGGAGCGAGAGAAAAACACGCCAACAGCGCCGAGATGAGACCCTCGGCAGGCAGGATGAGGTATCAGATAGCAAATTAAGTCATTTCGCCGAGATCATTATCAAGGTCGAAAAGGCGGGGAGTCGAGTGAGGGAATGGACGGCGACTGTCGGAGCATCCGCTTCATCGACGATATCGAGAGGCGGTTCCGCGGCCGTGTTCACGACACGTCGCCACGGCCGACCCGACGGCGACGGGGGAATCCGAAAATCGAGCGGCTCCTGCCAGGCGTTCATGGCGACATAGAAATCGCAATCAGGCTCGCGTCCGGTTTGTCGGCCGTCGAGGGCATAGGCCAGGGTCCGTGCCGTCCAGCGAAAATCAGGGCGGAACGGCTCGGTGCCATGCCAAATGATTTCCGGTCCCAAATCGGCGTGATGAAAGGCTCCGCCGAAGAATTTTCGCCGGCGCAGGGCTGGGTGCCGTTTTCGCAACCAGATCATTTCACGGCAGAAACGCAAGAACGCCTTGTTCTTCTCCGCCAACGTCCAATCGATCCAACTGATGGGATTGTCCTGGCACCAGGCGTTATTGTTGCCTCGCTGAGTGCGGAGGAATTCGTCGCCGGCGAGGATCATCGGCACACCTTGGGCGAGCATCAAGGAGGCGAAGAGGTTTCGCGCTTGGCGCTGCCGCAACCGATTCACTTCAGGATCATCAGTCTCGCCCTCGAAGCCGCAATTCCAGCTATAGTTGGCATCATTGCCGTCGCGGTTTCCCTCGCCGTTGCAGATGTTGTACTTGCGGTTGTAGCTGACCAGGTCGTGCAGCGTGAAACCATCGTGACAGGTGATGAAGTTGACGGAGTGGCGAGGCAGTCGTCGGCTCCACTCATACAGGTCGGAGCTACCGCACAAGCGAGTCGCCATCGGACCGGCCATCCCTAAATCCCCACGCCAGAAGCGTCGAACATCATCGCGGAAATGTCCATTCCACTCGCTCCATCGTTGACCATAGGGAAACCCACCCACTTGGTACAACCCGGCCGCGTCCCACGGTTCCGCGATCAGTTTGGTATCCGCAAGCACGCCGTCTTCGACGATGGCCTCGATCACCGGAGGTTCGTGCAAGACGTGGCCGTGTCGGTCGCGTCCGAGGATCGACGCCAAGTCGAAGCGCAAACCGTCGACGTGCATGTCGCCGACCCAGTATCGCAGACACGTCATGAGCAGATCGCGGACGACGGGATGGTTGCAGTTGAGCGTGTTACCGCAACCGGAGAAGTTCAGGTATCGGCCGTCCGGCGTCAGCATGTAATACAGTTCATTGTCCAGGCCGCGGAAGGAGTAGGTTCGGCCGCGGTCATCACCCTCGCCGGTGTGGTTGAAGACGACATCGAGGATGACCTCGATGCCGGCCGCGTGAAAGGCCTTCACCATGTCGCGGAATTCGCGGTGCTGGCCAAAGCGGGGCGCGTGAAAGGCATACGACCCTTTGGGGGCGGCAAAGGCGATGCTGTTATAGCCCCAGAAATTGCGGAGCGGTTCGTTCGTCAGCGGATTCGAGAAGGGGCAGTCATTCTCATCGAACTCATGGATGGGAAGCAACTCGACCGCTGTGACACCCAACCATTTCAGATACTCGATTTTCTCCATCAATCCGAGGAATGTGCCCGGATGTTGAACCTGGGACGACGGATGGCAAGTGAAGCCGCGGACATGGAGCTCGTAGATGATGCTGTCTTCCCAAGGAATCAGGGGCGGAGTGTCATTGTTCCAATCGTACCGGGGACCACGAATAAACAAAGCGCGTCGGCGAGTTGTGCGTGGAGAGGTTTCGACCTTGGCTCCCCAGGTCTCGCCATCGGAAAGCATGATCGCCGCGGGGTCAATCAGAATCGCGGAAGGATCGAAGCGGTGGCGAGGCCCTCGGGGGCCGTTGACACGCCAACCATATTTGAAACGATCCGGGAGTCCTTCGAGTCGGATGTGCCAATGGTGCCCGGTACGATTCAGGTGCGAGTCCAAAGGAATTTCGTGAGCTTCTCCGCCGTCAAGTGGTTCGATCACGAGCGACACTTCGGTGCCGTGTTGGCACAGCAGGGCAAAGTTGACAGCCTCTCCGACCAAGGACGGTCCCAATGGTAAAGGCCGTCCACGATAAGGGATCAGTTTCATGGTTTGGGAGTCTTGCCACGCTGAAGCCGTCGTCCTTTCCGATACGATCGGAGCGACGAGCGGTCGATTCGAGGGAATTTTTGGGAATCGGCTTTCCTTTCGTGGAGGATTTCTTACAATTTCGGTGGGTCGCTGTCGCAACTCAGCATCCCGATGTTAAATTTTCGATCCGCTTCTTACGCGGGGCTGGGACCGGGTAAGCCGCTCTCAGAGGCCGCGTCGTTTGGCAAGATCATCTAAAATCCATTTTAAGGTGCAGAACCGCCGTGAGTGAGTTTTCCCGGCCGATGCGTAGTGCGAGACGAACCGCAAAACCCTTACCGGAAGAATCGGCGCCTCCTCCCCCAGCCTCGACAGCGGCCCCAGCAGCGATCAGTTCGCCACCGTCGGCGGCTCCGGAAGCGACCAATTCCGAGGCCGAAGGTGCCAAAAAACGCCCCACCCGCAGCAAAGAGGGATTACCCGCCGCTGTCCGGTTGGACGATCTCTATCGGCTGCCGATGCCCAAACTTTTCTCGCTCGCCGAACGTGAGGGAATCACCGAACATTCCGGCATGAATCGCGCCCAACTCATCGTCGGTATCGTCCGCAAACAGATCGAGCGGGGCGAAGTTGTTCGTGGCTCCGGAACCTTGGAAGTGCTTCCGGATGGCTACGGCTTCCTCCGCAGCCAGGCACACAACTACCTCGCCTCCCCAGAAGACATTTACGTCTCGCCCAGCCAGATCCGCCGCGTTGGACTTCGCACCGGGTACGTCGTCGAAGGCCCCATCCGCTTGCCGATCGAGGGACAAGACAATTTCGCTTTGATGCAGGTCGAGTTGGTCAACGGTAAACCGCCCGATGAAAAGGGCAGCGGCACGATCTTTGAAGATCTCACGCCTTTGCATCCGCACCAACGCCTCATCCTGGAAACCACCCCGGAGGAAATCGCCACGCGCGTCGTCGATCTCGTCACGCCGATCGGGAAGGGACAGCGCGGGTTGATCGTTTCTCCGCCTCGGGCCGGCAAAACGGTGTTGTTACAGAAGATCGCCTTGGCTATTCAGAAGAATCACCCCGAGGTCTACCTGATCATTTTGCTCATCGACGAGCGGCCGGAAGAAGTGACCGAGATGGTTCGCACCGTGGCCGGTCCGCGTGCCGAGGTTGTCGCGAGCACGTTCGACGAACCCTCCAGCGAGCATGTTCACGTGGCCGAAATCGCTTTGGAAAAAGCCAAACGGATGACCGAAGGCGGTCAGGACGTCGTAATTCTCCTCGACTCGATCACCCGCCTCGCGCGGGCCCACAACGTCGAGGCTCCTGCGGGCGGCAAGCTGCTGTCCGGCGGTCTGGATTCCAATGCCATGCAGAAGCCCAAACGCTTCTTCGGGGCCGCTCGCGCCATCGAAGAGGGCGGTTCACTGACTATCCTCGCCACCGCCTTGATCGACACTGGCTCCCGCATGGACGACGTGATCTTTGAAGAGTTCAAAGGCACGGGCAACATGGAACTTCATCTCGATCGCCGACTGGTCGATAAGCGCGTCTGGCCCGCTATCGACATCAACCGCTCGGGAACCCGCAAAGAAGAACTCCTGATGCACCCCGATGAGGTCGAGCGTGTCCGAATGCTTCGTCGAGTTTTGGCGGATATGCACCCCGTCGAAGCGATGGAAATGTTGGTCAGCCGATTGAAAAAGACCTCCTCCAACGCCGAATTTCTGATGGGGATGAATTTCTCCTGATCGAATCGCTGAAGCCAGGTCCCCTCCAGAGTCGGTCGGCGGGCGAGGGCCTCCACCCCGAATCGTCGTTACGGATTATCGGGCGCGGAGCGAACGATTAAAGTTGCGGGCTGACCGGCTTGTCCGCTCCGCAACTTCGGCGATCGCATCGTTCCACGGGGTCGCCTCGGCGAGCAACTGGTCAGCGACGCGAAGAAGTTCGTCAAGGTCCTCGAGGTAACGCCGAGCTGCTCGGGCCGCCCCTTCGACTCGATCGATTTCAAACTCCGGCGTCTGCTTCAATTTCTCCAAGGCGGTGCAGATATCGGACCGCGCCTGAGACAACTCTTGTCGGATCTCGGCGACTTGTATCGCTCCTCGGGCTAGTGGGGCTGTTTGGAGGATGCCGGCAATTTCCTGCCAACGCTTCTCATAAAACCGATCGCCTTTGAGGATTTCCGGCATCAACTCTTGATTGAAGCGGTCGTATTCGTTTTGCTCTTTCCCTCTTTGTCGCCGTTGTTGGGCGTCGCGAGCTTGCCGATCTCGTGCGGCTCTCGTGGTGGCAACGGCATCGGCCCATTTCTTGTCGCCTCTCTCT
>CAKZUU010000219.1 GCA_937922175.1 uncultured Gemmataceae bacterium | reverse complement strand
CGAAATGCGCGGGGGCACCTTCACGATCACCAACCTGGGCGGGATCGGTGGGACAGCCTTCTCCCCGATTATCAACTACCCGGAGGTGGCCATCCTCGGTCTGTCTCGCTCGACCTGGCAGCCCGTCGTTCGTGATGGTCGAGTCGAGCCTCGGCTGATGCTTCCGTTGAGCCTCACATACGATCACCGAGTCATCGACGGTGCCGACGGAGCCAGGTTTTGCGCTCGTTTGGCAGCCTTGTTCTCCGACCCCATTCGGATGTTCTTCGAGAGTTGACTCCCCGTTTGAGGCGACGAGGCGGAGACCTGTATGCCGATCTCCTTCCACTGTGATCATTGCGGTCGATCGTTAAATGTGCGCGACGAGTTGGCGGGAGCAGAGATTTACTGCCCCGATTGCCGTGCCATTCTGACAGTGCCGGGCAATGAGATCGAAGTCGAGCCGGACGATTGGGAAGAGAATGAGCGATACCAAAGCATTGGCCCTGCGATGAGCTCCTTACCCGCCAACGGGGGTCAAGGAACGGAGGCGCTCTCGCACCACGTGGAAACAAACGAACGCTCCTCGGAAAGTGTTGCGACGCAGCGCCCGGCGACGTCAGCGCAGTCAAAACCTCGGCCCCTGCTGATCTTCTCCGGTTTGATGATGATGGGAGCAGCCATCGCGGGGATGGTGGCCATGGTCGTCGCGGGCAAGATTCGGCCGGGGCCGGTGAAAGTTCTTGTTTTTCTCGGGGTATTTGGTTTGGCCACTTTTTTCCGAGGACTCGGAGATCGGCAATAGTAGCCCGGAGAGGAGGCATCTGATGGCAGAGGCGGATCGCCAAACACAGCTTCTCGTGATCGGTGCGGGGCCGGGAGGCTACCCGGCTGCGTTCCTTGCTGCCGACCACGGCTTGAAGGTTGCGATTGTCGATTCGGATCCTCAGCCGGGTGGCGTTTGTCTGAATCGCGGTTGCATCCCGTCCAAAGCGCTTCTGCACGTGGCCAAATTGATCCATGAGGTTCGGTTGATGGCCTCACACGGCGTCGAATTCGGTGAGCCACGCTTCGACCTGTCGAAACTGCGACAATTCGTCCAGAAATCCGTGATCGCCAAGATGGGGAGCGGCATCGTTCAGCTCATGCGCAGCCGCAAAGTGGAGTACCTCAAGGGGACGGCAACATTTGAGGATTCTCAAACCGTTTCGGTTCGCGGAACGTGGAACGGTCGAATCCATTTCGATCATGCCATCATCGCAACAGGCTCGGTCCCTGTCATGCCCAAGCCGTTCGCCTTGGGCGATCCACGGATCATGGATTCGACGGCAGCACTGGAATTGGCGGATATTCCAGCTCGTCTTCTGGTGATTGGCGGAGGTTACATTGGCCTGGAATTGGGTCAGGTCTACGCCGCTCTCGGCTCAAAAGTCACCGTCGTCGAGGCGCTCGAGGGAATTCTCATGACCGCCGACCGCGACCTTGTCAAACCGCTTGAAGACCGATTGAAACAGGATTTCGTGGCGATCCGCGTCAATACGAAGGTTACTCGACTGGTGCCGACCCCCGACGGCATCGTCGCCGAGTTGCAAGGACCAGATCAAGCGACCCGGGAAACGTTCGACCGAGTGTTGGTAGCTGTTGGGCGTCGGCCCAACAGTGTCGGACTGGGTCTGGATAAAACGCAAGTGGAAGTGGATGAACGGGGCTTCATCCGTGTCGATCAACAGCGGCGGACCCGGGATCGCCATATTTTCGCCATCGGCGACGTGGCCGGCGAACCGGGCTTAGCCCACAAGGCAACAGCCGAAGCGAAAGTGGCCGTTGAAGCAATCCTCGGAGAACCGGCAGAGTGGAGCCCCCGAGCGATCCCCGCAGTCGTCTTCACCGATCCGGAGCTTGCTTGGTGCGGTCTCACCGAACGAGAAGCCCGTGAACATAATATTTCCGCTGAGGTGGTCAAGTTTCCTTGGGCAGCCTCCGGCCGAGCAACCACCCTGGGAAGGAATGACGGCCTCACCAAGCTCATTGTCGAGCCGGGAACGCAGCGTGTGTTAGGCGTCGGTATCGTCGGTGCTGGAGCAGGGGAACTAATCGCCGAGGGGGTGTTAGCTGTCGAAATGAGTGCCGTCGCTCGCGATCTGGCCGATAGTATTCATCCTCATCCCACATTATCGGAAACGCTGATGGAAGGCGCTGAACTTGTCCTCGGGTCAGCGACGCACCTTTACAAGCCCAAACGGAAAGAGGCCGCCGAGAAATAAAATTTCCCTGAACCGACTCCGGTTGGGGAGCGTTTCGATCATCGGGCTAGGCGAGCTAACATCGTCTCAGCGGCGGGCCGACCGGCAAAGTTGCGGATCTCATCACCCGCGACGCGTGCCAGATCGAGGGCCGCCGAGAAATGTTCTCGTGCTGATCCCAGGTGACTGCTTTCGACTGCATGAAGGCCGATGACGGTCCTCAAGTCGGCTCGCAGAAGCTCAGCCAGGACCATCCCTTGGAGGAGACTCTGGAAAGCCAATCGATTCTCCGCGAGCCGTGCTCGATAAATAAAGATCTCCGGAACGTACCCCACCCCGATCTCCGCTCCCAGAATAAGGGCAAGACGGTCGCGTACGCGATTTGATTCTTCTTCAGCGTCGATCTTTGTGCGTCGCTCGATGGCCAGAAGCGACCGCTCCATCTGTTCGTAGTCCCCGACCACAGCCGCCACCATCGCGCGATACCAATCGTAGGCGAGCATCCGGTATTCAGAGATGTAACCCGGACCACCTTGGGCCGCGACGGCCACCACATCCAATCGCTCCGGATTTTCAGCGAGTTCAGGCTCCATGAGGAATTCGTGGACTTGATGGGCACGGCCAAGCATCAACATGAGGTGTAATTGTAATTGAGCTCCATAAATGCCAAATAACCGAACGTCCGATTTCAAGAGGACCTCGTCTAAGGCTTTTCGTGCCAAGCCCAAACGAAGCGCCGTTTGGGCTTGATCGAATGGCCGGCTCCCTTGTGTCCCGACTTGCACGGCATATTGGTTTTCTCGATCTTGCAATTGCTTCTCCATTTCACGGAGACGTTTCGAGGCTGCCTCTAGATTTTTATCGAAATCCTCCTGGCTTTCCTCAAAAGTCGGACCGACCTGACGCATCAACTCGATCTCATGTCGGCGATGTTCGTAAGCTATGTCGAGATAACCTTTCTCAGTATATAAGTTCGCCAACATGCGGTGAGCTACGAACGATTTCGGTTCCAACCTCAAGGCGGATTCCAACGCATAAGCAATTTGGGCATGACGAATCTGGTCAACCAAAGTGAGTTGACGGCTCCAAGCTCCTTCGCGAGTCCGTAATCTCAAGTTAAGGTAAGCCTGTCCCAATCGTAGCCAAGCTTCGGCAAGGTTAGGATTCTCAGATAATGCAAGTCGAGCCTGCCGTATCGCCAGGTAAGCGTACTCAGGGGGACCCGGGTCGACCAACGGCACGAATAGCGAGAAATGGGCCATCCGGAAACTGAGGTTTCCTATCGTCGTGATCATATCATGAGGGGCACTCATTGCTGTGACGGGAAGTTGAGCGAGCGCCGCCGCTAAGGGGTCTCCGTCGGCGCCACGTTGCCGGCGGATGGCCGCCTCGTCAAACTGCCGCAAGTACATGACGGCCGTCTCCAACGACGCTGGCCGCTCCCCTGGGCCGCGCCAATACTCGTCCCAGAAGCTCCGATGGGGTGCGAAACGAG
>CAKZUU010000218.1 GCA_937922175.1 uncultured Gemmataceae bacterium | reverse complement strand
CGAGGGACTCACCCTCGAGTCGGCCCAAGCTGTAACGCAGGGCAAGTTTTTTTCGCAGTTGCACGACAGAATCGGGAAGTGCTCGACTCCGCGGCCCGCTCTCGCTTCCGATCATCTGGATGCGACCGATGATTCCCAACAGAGCACCATCGGCGGCACGCAGAGGGAGAAAAGCGATGTCCCACCAGGGTGGGCCCACCCGGCTCGGAGGCACCGGGCGACGGATGATGGTGACCGTCCCAGCCAGGGCCTCCGGCGGGGGGGCCAACGTCTGGCCGAGAGGTTCCACCCGACGATCGCGGACGCAGGGGAGGTTGTAGAGATCGGCGAGGGGCTGACGCACCAGCTTCTCGAATGCGGGGTTGGCGTAGCGAAGTCGACGGCGAGCATTCAGCAGAAAGGCCGGATCCGCCGCGCGCTCCAGGAAGGCACGGCTACTGAACGACTCAGGCGACGAGGGGTGTTCGGACATCGTGAGGGCGCGGTCGGGCCGCTCACAAGTAAAGGGACAACAAGTACATCACCAGCGCGATCCCTCCCAGGAAACTCGTCATCCGCCAACCCCAGCGGACGGCTTCGCGACGAATCGCTGGCCAACTATCGTGGCGGGTCGCGCTGTACACCAGACTCACCACGACCAAAAGCACGGGTAAGTGCCAATAAATACTGGCGGCCAATATCGGCGTCATGTTGCTACTGCTTTCCGCTCCAATTCCGAAGTCGCGTCTCGCACGGCCGGACCAGCCAAGGCGTCATAGATCACCAAGATGTTGAGGACCCCTGCGATGACCGTGTACACCCAGCCCAAATCCCACCGCTTATCCCCGTTCCGCTGTAACGCGTTCAATTCGTCGGGACGGGGTGCACGTTGCCAAGTGCCGAGAATGGGGTGTTTGTCGACCTTCGGGTCGGAAGCGTATTGAATCAAGGCCGGCCAGGCTGCCACCCCAATAAAAAATTGGCCCGCGAAATGCAGCCGATTCTCGACGTCGGCCAGGATGGTCGAAGTAAAGACCACATTTTGCCGCGTGTCTGTATGAGGCAAGTAGACGTTGCGGAAATTCCCGAGCCACATCCCGTAGAAAAATAGGACGTGCAAGCTCACCATGAACAAGACCCCCTTGCTGCGTCGGCCTTGGTAAATTTGGCCTAACCCCGGCAGCAGATAGCTCAAAAGTGCAGCAAATGGGTCGAGTTTTTGCGACGGTAAATGCGACATCTTCCCGCAAATCGCTCCTCGCGGACCCTCGAAGCAACCGCCCGAAGGAGCGAATACTCGTTCCTCGCATTTCACTTCGAGTCGGTATCTTAACTTGGCGACGCGTTGCGCCTCACGCCGAGCGTTTTCACTGTTTTACCAGTACAATCCGAAGTAGTCCATGACTCCCCAAACGACGGCGCCGGCCAGCATCAGCATGCCGGCCCAACCGATCAGCATTTTGCCGCCCCCCTGCCCCAACCACCGACCCGGGGGACCAAATGCGGACAGGATTCCTCCGCACATGCGATCAACGAGACCGAAAGGCCAGAGGTAGAAAGGCAAACCCTGTTCCACGACCGATGCCGGCCCGGGGTCCACGACGATGCGAGTTGTGATCGGGTTGGGATTGACGCCATTCGAGGGTGGAGCCGATCGGTCTGACGAGGAAGCGGTGCCATTTTTCGCGGAAGCCGGGGTTTCTGGCACGTTCAGCTTATGATTCATCGGCGGCGATGGAGAAGGTTTCGGCGTAATCGTCGATGTCGCCGAGGATGTTAACGACTCGATTCCACTCGGCCAAACCGAAAAAGCTGCCCCTCCCGCATTGGCCGGCAGAGGAACGTTCCACAGATGGGTTCCACTGGGCGGTACCGCTCGTCGAAGGGGAGGCGGGGGAACGGATGTCGCAGGGGGCATCGGCGATGCGATCGTCGGAGCCGACGGCATCGTTTGATTCATCGTTGACGAGGGCGTCGCCGGTGCGGAGGTCACTGGCGGGGAGGGCGGTAAACTTGACGGTCCCGAGTTCATCAACGTCCCAGCAGGTGGAGGCGGTGCGACGATCGTTGGCGGCACCCCTACCGATCCCCCCGGCGACACGGTCGGCGGCATGTTCACCGTGCCCGGGATCATCGGCGACGACCCCGCGGTCATCGTCATGCCTCCGGAAGTTGCGCCGGGCGTCGGCATGGCAGTTGTCGCGGCCCCCGGCACTCCCGTTGAAAACCCGCTTGCCGCACCGGCAGACAACGGGGCCATCGTCGATTCCTGTGGCGCGAGCGTCTGCTGTGCCGCAAGCTGCGGGGGAGGACTGGGCAACTCCGGCTCCGGTGATCCCCCCGGAAGCGAGAGCATCCGCTGCAACAATGCGTCCAGTTCATCTAACTGTTGTCGAGTTGGTCGACTCGTCGGAGTAGACATCGAAACTCCTCCGTGAGTTTGATGGCGTTGGCTCGGCCGCGTACTCTACCATAAATGTCCCAACGGTTTTACACCAGTTCAGATCTTCGGCCCGGGGTGGTGACTCTCCAAGGCTCCGAGGCTCACCATCTTGCCCACGTTTGCCGCTTTCGACCCGGCGACCAATTGGTACTCTTCAATGGGAACAATAGGGAGTACGTGGCTCGGGTGGTTCGGATCGATCGCCGGGCGGTTGAATTGGAAGTCGTCTCGGAACGTTGCCCCCCGAGTGAATCGCGCTATCCGCTGCATATTGCGGCAGCCCTGCCGAAGGGCGAGCGTGCCGATTGGATGATCGAGAAACTCACGGAATTGGGCGTCACTACTTTTACCCCCCTGCAAACCCACCGAAGCATCGCCATCGCGTCGTCGGCCAAGTTGGAGCGGATGCGTCGTCTGGTGATTGAGGCGAGCAAGCAGTGCGGTCGGAACGTCCTCATGGAAATCCGCGAACCGAAGGCATGGCAGGACTTTTGCGTCGCGGCAACTGCCGAAGGGCAACGATGGATGGCGCAGCCGGGCGGCTCGCCATTGTCTGTCGACCAACAACCGGGCCCGACAACCGTCGCCATCGGCCCCGAGGGTGGCTGGGCGGAAGAGGAAGTCGAGCTGGCGCGAGCCGCAGGTTGGAGGTGCCTCGATTTGGGGCCTCGCACTTTGCGAGTGGAGACGGCGGCGATGGTTTGTGCCGCTTTATTCTCCCTCGGAATCGCCCGAGCCGGGCATCACTAGTTGCGATTTCGGAGCGATCGCCCGAAGGGCATCACGAAATTCCAAAGCCGTCTGATAACGTTGGTCTCGATCACGGCGAACCGCTTTTTCC
>CAKZUU010000217.1 GCA_937922175.1 uncultured Gemmataceae bacterium | reverse complement strand
TGCCGAACTCACCCGCAGGAAATCCGAGTCCCGGGCGACCCCTAATTAAGCGAAAATCTTGACGCGGCGCCAAGACCGATACCCGTTCGGTTTTCGCGGCGCAAGTTCGGCTCCCTCGGACGTTCCTTGCATGGGACCGGTCGTTGGGCTTTCCTCTGGGTTGTGTCGGATGCGCGAGTCCGCCCGGGCCGGCTCGACCCGGATCCCGCTTCCTGGTGTAGGCACCAACTCTTCCCCAAGAGTTCCCGAGGCGCCCGGCTGCGTGGGTCGGGCGACCTCGGTTTGTTATTCGCCTCCCCAGGCGCTTCCTTTTCAAGAGATCGGGGGCTTTCGCAGAACAAAGCGAAACAGCACACCCATTCGATCATCGAAATACTTGTACGACGCCGCGAAAAACACCACGTAACGGTTATACGTCCTGACATCCACGAGTTTCAGTGCGTCGTTTTTGCGAGCGACCAGGTTCTCGTACCATTGACGCAACGTCCGACGATAGTCATGGCACGTCTGCATCGTGATGCGGAAACCGGCTCGCTCCATCGCTTGAACGTGTTCACGGTACGACAAGGCGACATGACCGGGAAAGAACAGTTGACCGACGGAGAGGGAGGACGGCAGGCGGTCTTGCCATCGACAAAAAAAATGAAGGACGAAGCGGCCTCCCGGCTTGAGCGTTTTGTAGACCTTTTGCATGACGACATCGACTTCGTGTCGGCGGATGGCTTCCCAGGCGGCGATGGAATAGACCTTGTCGTAATATTGCGGGGGATATTCTGCCTCGACGAAGTTTTCCAACCGCACTTTGTAACCGAAATTCTGCTGAATATAGGCCGCCTGCTCGCGCGAGAGGGTCAAACCTTCGAGATGGTCACGATCGCCGGTGTGTTGCTCGATGTGCCGCATCATCGACGCCCAGCCGCAGCCCAATTCAAGGATGCGTTCGCCCGGTTTCGGATCGATGAGTTGGAGCAAATGGTTGGCCTTGTTCGTTTGAGCCTCTTCCAGCGTCTCGTCGCCTCGGATGTGATCGGCGCAGGAGTAGAACATGAACTTTTTGTCAAGGAAGAGTTGGTAAAACTCGTTCGACACGTCGTAATGAGCCTGAATGCCCCGTTCGGCGGGTTGATATTGCCGTCGGTGGAGGACGAGTCGGCGGAGCCACTGTGGTGGCCAGGCTTCGCGGAGCCATCGTCGCCAACCCGGCTCAGGGCCCGTGATGAACTGCCAGGTTTTCTCTTCCTCCAGAGGCTCCGGCCGGTGAATGAGATCATTCAGCACCGCGTAGGCCGTGCCGTGAAGCAACACATCTCGCGTCAGCCGCAGCAGTCTCATCTTACCGACGGTCTGATGCCCAGAGACGAATTCGGGGTCACTTCTTTTTCTTAACGGTCGGCCCTTTCCCGTGCGCGATGTTCAGCCATTTGCCCAGGTGAAAGTTGTGATCGTTGTCGGTGTCATGGCATTGGAAGCACATTTTGAAGACGCGATCGGCAACCGCTTGTTCGCGGGGCGAGACTTGTTTCCGTTCGTCCGGCGATTTGGGATCTTTGATCGCCAACGGTGTCAGGTAGTCGTCCGGCTGTTCCTTCCACGGGCTGAGAGCCAAAGCGATTTCCTTGTCGTTCGGCTTCTCGACGTGCAAGCCCCCCGGGCCATGACAGGTCTCGCAACCCACACCCAATAGATGTTTCGACTTCTCCACATCCGTATACCCGCTCTTATTGTCCCGAAACCCGGTCAGGTAGCCGTAACCCACCGTGTGACAAATGACGCATTCCGGGTCGTATTCGCGATGATGCGGCGGCTTCGACTTCGGGTGCTCCCACAGCGTCGGATAAGCTCCGGCGTGCCGCGATTCGTCCCAGGCTTCGTACTCGGACGAGTGGCAGTTTTTGCAAGCGTCCGATCCCACGTATCGGACCAGTTTGCCATCGAAGCGAGCCTGGACAGGATGCGCGGCCGGGATGATTTTCCCGATGAAGTCCTGGTCTTTCAATTGCTCTGTGTAATCTTCCAACAAACGCACGATCGGGTGTTGCTCCTGCTTTTCGGCCGGCGTTTTCAACTCTGGCGACAACCGCACCGGCTCCCAGCGGAGATCCCACGCTCCTGCTCTCGTGCGGTACACTCCCATGGCCCCGATATACCGGCCTTTGTGCCCGACGTACACCAGTCGGGCTTTGGGCCGCTTCGTCTGACCTGGCGCGGGCGGCACCAACTCCATGGTCCGAGGTTCGGATTCTTCGCTGCGGCAAACGATCACGTCGAACTCGTCCAACTGCTGAGCCAATGCTCGTGCCTCGTCGCTCGACCCCTGGTAGAGAAGGACGCGCAGATCCGGGCGTTGACCCTGCATGGCTTGTAGGGCCGCCGGAATCGCCTCAATGTTCCGTGCGAACTGGGCCGTCGAGTTTTTCTTCGTGATCCCTTCCGTTGCGGACTTTCCCAGCGTGCCGACCACGCCCACTCGCAGCGACGCTCCGGGAGGCGCGATGACACGAAAATCTTTGATCATCGGCCCGTTTTCGCCAGGGTAGTCGTCCTTGTTCGGGATATTGGCGGCGAGAATGTGATACGGCACCTGGGCGTTCAGAATGGTCTCCGCCAAGGCGTCAATCAAGGGATACTGGAATTCCCGAGGTCCCACATTAATGGCATCATACCCCATCAGCGCCAACGCCTTCATGGAAACCCGATATTTCAAGCGAGACTGCTCAGCGATTCGGCCGGAGGAGTAGATGTCGCCCAGATCCAAAGTCACGGTGGGGATGCCGTACGAACGCAATTGGGTGATGAAGTTGTATCGCCGTTCCAGGCCGCCGTACTGCGGTTCGGTGCAGCCGCAAGGCGCTTCGTAATTGTGCTGCTGACCCGTGATCAGGATCGCCAATTCGGGCTTTTCGCCCTTCCACGAGGGGAGATGCCGCTGCGAGAATTCTGCAAACGTGTCCGGCAAAATCGGTGTCGGCCCCGAACCGCCGCCCGCTCCGGTCGCCCGATCGTCCGGTCCTCGCCGCGCCAGCAACCAGCCGGCCGATCCCACCGCCGCCACCGTCAACAACAGCCAGATCATCAGGCGATTCATCCTTGCGGCGCGCACCGACATACTTGTCCTCACTCGTGAATCACCGGGTACTATCATTGCCACGATAACCGAATTCCTTCATCGCGGCGAGAGCGATTTACTTCCCGCGGAGTCCCGCTGGTGGTCTGGCCAACCCGAGGACGAACCGCCGTCCGCCCAAGTCGAAGAGCCTTCCTGAACCCTTGCGCTTCGTGGACTCGTCTCCGCCTTGACCTTGCCCTGGAACAGAGAACGCAGTACCCTGGGGCCGACCACGCGAAGGAATCGGATGCTGCCGAGGTCTCTGGGATGTTTGGTCGATCCTGGAATGGGAGGAAGTCGGACAGGAGCTTTGCTGGCAACAGGCCTGGAAGCCAGCGATTCGTTCCCACCCGTCCGATGCCTCCGCCTTGGTGGCGCGAATCCTACGGCGCTCCGCCGGACTCTCGGCACGGCGCGTCGGCCCCGTGGTTGGTCACTGCCCCCGGACCTGCCGAAGTGATCGGCGCGTCGGCGCCGATGATCTCCTTGGAGCTGCCTGTCTCCGATCGACCGACATCGCCTCGACAGAACCAACTCAGCCCAGTGGAAGCGGGCGTGCGGCTTCAAACTCCCGCCGATTCGGATGAAAGACTCCGAATCGACGACCTCATCGCAGGTCAACGGTTCAATCGGAAGTTGGTGATGTTCGACGCGTGCCGATTTGACGAATACCAATCGTCCCTCATCTGCTGGATTCGTTGGGGAGACGGAGAGATCGATCTGGGCAGCATGTTGCAGCGTGATAAAGAACTTTGGGTTTGCGGTGCCCACGAATACTCTCATCCGGGCGTTTATGAAGTGCGCGTCACATTGAGCGATGGAGTCAGTCAAGCCGTGACGAAGACAGTCTGGTTGCGAGTGGCGGAACCGATTCCTTGTCCTCTCGAAGAACCGCTGAAGCTGCGAGGACTCGAGGCGGTGGCCGCTGCCGGTTGCGAATCGCACTTGGCGTTGGCGGAGTTGGAATCGTCGGCCCCGCGTTGGTTACCTGATTGGACCAGCGTGATCGACTGGGGCGATGGTTCCAGTTCCGGCGGGCATCTGTTGCCCGGACTTCGGGGCGGCACGCGGATTGTCGGTTGTCATCGTTACCTGTATCCCGGTCGTTTCCCCACTCGGGTCGTCCTCGCCGACTCCCATGGCCGCTTGGCCCACACCACCGGTCTGGTTTGGGTCGCAGGGTGATGAAACAATGACGACCCCTTCACGGAAATTCGCCGTCCATCTCGCTCGTCTGAGTCTGTTGTGGCTCGCCAGTGTTGTCGGCTGTGGAACGTCGCCCTCGACTCCTCAAGTAGACAACCCCCAATGGCACCCGTCACCGTTTGTGCCCTCCCGCTTCGATCCCGAGAAATCGATCACGGTCGAGGGATTTGTCATCTGGGTCGGGCCTCTCCCACAAGCGTCGTCGATCGAGGGGTTGTTGAAGATCGGAAGCGAGTATCAGCCGCGGAGCTTTCAAAACCCCAATCGAGTTCGTCTGAACACGAATAGCGCTCGGGTCGAAGGCGCCGTCGTTTTTCTGGAAGATGTCGATCCTAGCGAATCCTGCCCGTGGTTTCATCAGCCGGTCCAAGTCTTGGTGAACGACGAAGGGATTCGAACGTCGAAAGAGACGTCAGCGACCCCCCTGCGAGTCGGCTTTGTCAAGGAGGGAAGCGTCGTCGAATTCATCGCTGAGGATCACGGCTCGCACGTGCTGAGCTTGCGCGGGTCAGAGTTTTTTGGGATGCCTCTGCCCGAGGTCGGCGTTCCTCGCCGGCACCGTCTGAACAAACCAGGTCTGGTGGAAATCTCCAGTGCTGCCTTTCGGCCTTGGCATCGCGCTTACCTTTGGGTCATGTCGCATCCGTATATCGCCATCACCAATGACCAAGGTGAGTTTTTCTTCCGCCAGGTTCCGCCAGGGAACTACCAGTTTCGAGTGTGGCATCCGAATAGCGAAATTCTCTCCTACGAGCGCGATCCCAATACCGGGATGGTGACTCGGATTCGGTTCGCCCCGCCGCTCACTTCCAGCCGATACGTCCGCGTCCAGAGCGGGATGGATCGAGTCGTCCTCATGTTGTCGAAATAGGGGAATTCGTGCCATAGAATGCCGACATCATTTCGCGTGGGAGACTGATCTCATGCCGGCACGAATTTGGCGGATGACGGGTGACGCCACTTCCCCTTGGCGTGAGTCCCTGGAACTTGGGCCGAACGATGCGCCGGACGTTCCGGGGGACGACTGGGCCCTTCGATGGACGACGTTGCGAGGCGGGCGGCGCGACGGCGTGCAAATCGTCGAGTTAAACAATGGTCCATTGTCCCTGCAAATTTTGCCGACCCGGGGGATGGGCATCTGGAAGGGGAACTGTCATGGTGTGCCGCTCGGCTGGCAGGCGCCCGTGGCCGGACCGGTCCACCCGAAATTTGTTCACCTGTCCGACCGGAACGGGTTGGGTTGGCTGACCGGGTTCGACGAATGGTTGTGCCGCTGTGGGCTGGTGTCGAATGGGCCACCCGGCAACGATCGGGGCACGCCGCTGACCCTGCATGGTCGAATCGCCAATTCGCCCGCGCACGAACTGGAACTGGGGGCCCTTCCCGAACAAGGATCGATCTTTGTTCGTGGAGTCGTCGAGGAGGGGGGATTATTCCTGGGCCGACTTCGACTCACCGCAACCGTTTCCACCCGCATCGACAGTCACGAGTTCACGATTCACGATCGGGTCGAGAATCTGTCGGCCCAACCCGCGGAGATGCAACTGTTGTATCACCTCAACTGCGGCGAGCCTCTGTTGGAGAGCGGTAGCCGGGTGTTCGTCCCATTTCGCGAGATGGCCCCCCACACACCGCACGCGGCTTTGGCCGTCGACCGGTGGAGCGAATACGGCCCGCCGACTCCCGGTTTCGCGGAAGAGGTGTTTGATTTCCTTCCGGCGCACCGCGACGAATCGACACAAGTGCTGCTCACGAATGCGGCCCGAGATCTCGGCCTCGTCGTGTCATGGAACCCGCGGGAGTTACCCTGTTTCACCCTGTGGAAGAATACGGGGGCCAAGGAGGACGGCTACGTCACGGGACTGGAGCCGGCGACGAATTTCCCTTATTTCAAGGGTCACGAACGGCGTCAGGGGCGCGTCGTCGTCCTGCCGCCCGGCGGCCGATGGGAAGCAACGCTTCGATTCCGCGTGTGCTTGTCGCCCGGAGAGGTCGAGGCCGCGCGGGAGAGCGTGTCGCGGCTACAAGGTTCCGAGCACGGGTTGGTGCACCGATCCCCGGTCTGGGGACCGAACGATTGAAACGGTTCGGGCGTAGGAAGATCAGCCCATCATTTCCCGAGGACGATGCATGCCGCGCTATTGGGCCGCATGTTGCCAAACCGATTTCGTCAATCCGAAGAACCGCACGGCCATCGCCGATCGTGTGTCGGCAATGCTGGGAATGGTCGATCGAGCGGTCATCGGATATCGACCCTTCGCCGACGTGAAGTTGGTGGTGTTTCCTGAATTTGCCCATGCCGCTCCGATTTACGAAACCGTCGACGAATTGCTCGACCATCTGGCCGTGCCGATCCCCAACGAGCACACCGAGCGATATCAGAAGAAAGCCCGAGAATGGGGAGTGTACATCCAAACCGGCTCGTTCATCGAAGCGGATCCCCGTTGGCCGGGCGTGGCTTTCAATACGACGGTCTTGATCGGTCCGGAGGGGTGTTGTCTGAAATATCGCAAGGTCCATCCGTGGATTCCCTGGGAAGTTCACGCGAGCCCCCATGATCTGGACGGTTATGCGGACGAGTTGTTTCCGGTTGCGGAGACGGAGATCGGGCGAATCGGCGCAGCCATCTGCTACGACTGGTTGTTCCCCGAGGCGATACGGCAATTAGCCATGAAGGGGGCCGAGGTGCTCGTTCGAGTTTCCGCGTACATGGACCCTTGGGGAGCGACTCCCCCGATGGATTGGTGGACGTTGGTCAATCGAGTTCGAGCACTGGAAAATCTGGCCTACGTCGTGGCATGCAATCAAGCGGCCAGCGCGAGCCATTATCCGCCGTTTTCCTGGCCGGGCGGCAGCATGATCGTGGATTACGACGGCCGAATCCTGGCTCAGGCGGATCCTGGACCCGGTGAAAAGATCGTCGTCGCGCCTTTGGATGTGGATGCCCTGCGGGCCGAACGCGACCGGAGAGCCGGGCATCAGATGCTCGCGCACCTTCGATGCGAGTCGTATACGTGTTACGCGCAGGGTGTGTACCCGCGAGCCGGATCGAAACTCTCGCTCGCCGGTAATGAGGCCGCGATTAAACTCGCGAAACACCGATTACCTCGCTGAGGCGACAGCGAGTCCCCGCGTCTCGGAGTGCGTTGCCCATGTCGAAGCGATCTGCCGCGCTCTTGTTCCTCCTCGGACTGGCGACCGTGCTGAGTCTGTTCGTGGGTTGGAATCGATGGCGAGGGAAAAAAGACGCAACAAACCTGGCCGCCGCCTTGGAACTCAACGCCCGAGGTGTCGGGCACATGGAACAGTACGAGTACGAAAAAGCCGAAGCCTTGTTCCGGCAGGTCACGCGGATCGCCCCCGACTGGACGCCCGGTTGGATCAATTTGGGAATCGCTTTACTCAACCAGGACAAGGAACCCCAACTGAACGAAGCGATTGAAATTTTCCGCAAAGTCCTCGCTCAACAGCCGGACAATCCGCATGCCAACTTCTGCTTGGGATTTATCCTGGCCTACTACCGCAATTACACCGAGGCGATCCCGCTCTTTCGCAAAGTCGTGGAGATCGATCCCCACGATGCCGGCGCGTGGTATCAGCTCGGCTACGTGCTCTCGCAACAGGGCGATGACACTGACGAAGCAACCCGCTGCTTCGAGAAGGCTCATCGGTTGAACCCGTACATGAGCGGCCCTTTGAGCAACCTCATCTCCCGCGTCGACGATGACCAACGCAAACAGCAGTTGGTGCAGGAAGACGCCGAACTTCGCTCCGCTCAGGTCATGGCTCCGAACACGCTGAAGTACACCGAGCAGAGCAGCCGCTATGCGCGAGTGATCCCCGGCACCCAGACGCCCCAGTCGCCCGTCGCTCCGCTGACCTTCTCGCCGTTGCCGAGTTTTCAGGTGCGTTTGTCGGCCGAACGTCGCTGGGCCGAACCGTCCGATCTCCCGAACGACGCGTGGGGAACCCTGCTCCGCGAAGTTCGTCGCCATTTCGGCGCGACGATCATCGCCTGGGACTTCAACCGCGACAATCGGATCGACTTGCTCCTCCTGAACGCGGTCGTTGAAAACGGCGAACTCCGCGACCTCCTGTTGCGCCACGAGGGTGACGGCACATTCACCGACGTCACCGCTGAAGCAGGATTGAACAGCAGGCGGCCCAGCCTCGGCGCCGTCTCCGTCGATTTCGACAACGACGGCTGGCCCGACCTGCTCGTCACCGGCGCCGGTCAGACGCATCTGTTTCGCAACGACGGAAAAGGCCGTTTCGAGGATGTCACGGCTGCGGCAGGGTTAGACTCCGTGACCGATGTCGTTCTGGGAGCGACTTGGATCGACTTGGATCAAGATGGCGATTTGGACCTCATCCTCTGCCGCTTTGCCCAAGACCTCTCCGAGGCCGCGACCGCTTTGGCGAAAGGATCGCCTCAAGGCGGTGGACTCACGGTCTTCATCAACACCGGGGTCGCGCCGCCTGTCCCAGCGGGTGCGTTTTATGGAGGTTTGTCGATCCAGTTCCGTCGGTCGACTGATTTAGAGAAAGCCTGGACGACGTCCCATCGTCCGGTCGCCGCGGTCATTTCGGATGTGGACGGCGACTTGGACGTGGACGTCGTCGTCTCGGCACACCAAGGTGCCGCCCAGATCCTCGAGAACCGCCGACTCCTGCGGTTGCGACCTCATGGCATCAAAGTAACGGCGGACGTTCCGGGCGCTTCGACCGTCGTTCCACTGGACGTCGATCAGGACGAACGAACGGACGTCCTGCTGCTGACCGCCGAGGGACCCACGCGGCTGCTCCGAAACCGAAGCCTGCCCGGCGATGAACTGGGACAAGCCTTCGACCTGGGAGCTACATTTCCGCCGCTGCGGCAAGCGCGAGTCGCTGACTTGGACCTGGATGGCTGGCCCGATGTGGTCGGGATCCGCCCCGACGGCCGTTTGGTGCTGCTGCGAAATCATCGGCGCGACGGCTTGATCGACGACTCACCGACCTTCGACTCGATCCAAGCGAACCCGTTTTCGGCTCAGGCCTGTGTGTTGGTGGACCTGAATCGAGATGTCTTCCCAGACCTGATTGTCTGGCATGAACAAGGCGGGCTCGAGGCGTGGAAAAATAACGGAGTCGAGGGACACACCGGAGTCGTGCTGCGTTTGGTCGGGCGTCGAGAGAACGCCTCTCCACCTGGAGAACGAGTGAATAGCGACGCGATCGGGACGCGGGTGACGGTACAAGTCGGCCGATACGCCACCACTTGGGAGCAGGCCCCGTTCGTGGGTGGATTGGGCCAGGCTATCGGCCCAGCCACCCTCGGCATCGGCTCGGCCAAAGTCGGTGATGCGATCATCCGCGTCACCTGGCCGGATATGGTTGTTCAATCGGAATTCCTGAACGATCCGCAGGGCCAGAACTGCCAACTCGATTCGGATGGGGTCTGGGAACTGCGCGAGAAGAACCGCAAGCCGACTTCCTGTCCGGTGTTGATTACCTGGGACGGGCAAAAGTGGGTCTACATCACCGATTTCTTGGGCGAAGGATCCGTCGGCGAAATGCGGGCCGGGGGTGGGACTCGACCGGCACGCCCGGAAGAGTCACTGAAAATCGAAGCGAGTCAATTAGGACTGAAGGACGGCCGATACGTGATCCGGATCGCCGAACCTATGGACGAAATCGCCCTGCTGGATTTTCTGCGACTGGACGTGATCGACTTGCCCCCGGGTTGGGATGTGTTGCCGGACGAGCGCTTCGCCACGGCCGACCCTCCGCCGACGCAACAACCCTTGTTTTTCCGCCGTCGCATCGCTGTCACTCGCGCGGAAGACGACACGGGCCACGATGTCACAAACCTGATCCGCGAGCACGACGGGCGGAGACGCTGCGGGTTCCAGCTGCGGTCGTGGATCGGCTTCGCGGCCGACCATTGGATCGCCTTCGACTTTGCTGAAGATCTGTCATCTCTTCCGGCCGGGCAGCGCTGCGTTCTTGTTCTTCGAGGCTGGACCGATTACCCATTCCCCGAATCGATCTTCGCGGCGGAACAAGCCGGCGTTCCTTTGCAACCCCCGGTTCTGGAGGGGCTGGACGCCGACGGTCGTTGGCAGAAAGTCATCGACCTCGGCTTCCCCGCTGGACTTCCCCGCACCATCACCTGCGACGTGACAGGCCGGCTAACGACTCAGTTCCGTCGCTGGCGAATTCGGACCAACATGCATATTTACTGGGACGAGATCTTTCTCGCTCTGCTCGAAGATCCTGCCGACCCACGCATCCATTCGTTGCACCCGCGCCGAGCGGACCTGGCTTTTTACGGAATCCTAAAAGAGCGGCGAATTGGTACCGGCCCCCTGGTCGAATACGATCCCATTCGCACCGAGAACGCCACGATGACGCGGTGGCGAGGGCTGCTGACACGCTACGGCGACGTGACGGAACTGCTCACTTGCTTGGATGATCGTTTGGTGATTATTGGACCTGGCGATGAGATCACCGTCACTTTCGATGCGACTCGTCTGCCGGAATTACCCGCAGCATGGACGCGATCATTCATTTTACGCACCTACGGATGGTGCAAGGACGCCTCGCCATTCACTGCCACGGGCGGATCGGTGCATCCCTTGCCCTTCCGTGCGATGAGTCAATACCCCCCGCCGGCCCATGAACGGTACCCCCACGCCGATGACCTTCGGCGTTGGCACACTCGACCGATGCGATAGGTGGACGGATCGCCTTGGGGTTTGCTATCCCCGTCCCGAATCTGATCCTCGCAGCTGCGACTTGAATGTCCTGAACTCGACCGGGGGCTTAGCCGCCGCGATTTCGCCCGCCCCGCGACTGATTGTCACCGCCAGGGAATCCGCGATTGCCTCGAAAGTTGTTGCGGTCGCCGCCGAAACCGCCCGTGGGGAAACCGAAACCGTTGGGCGAGCTAACGTTCGCACCGCGGTCTCCGCCTCGGCCGCCGCGATCGCCACCCGAGCCGCCGAAGGGGAAACCACCCCCCGGCGAACCTCCCAAGCCACCAAATCCTCCAAATCCACCAAATCCGCCTCGGCCGGCACGATCGCCACCTGAGCCACCGAAGGGGAGACCGCCCCCCGGCGAACCTCCCAAGCCACCAAATCCTCCAAATCCACCAAATCCGCCTCGGCCGGCACCGAAACCACCGAAGCCAAAATTCGGGGCAGCGTCGCTGCCGCCGCTCGAGGCAACCATGCTTGCCCCGCGATTCAACTTCTGAAATGCGAGGACTTCTTCGACCGTCAGCAAGTTATCCCCGTTGCGATCCATATTTTTGAACTGTTCGATCGGCATACCTGTCCCGCGCCACTCCAAGAGTGAGACTTGGGCGTCTTGATTCGCGTCGGCTTGAGCAAACCACGACGGCAGTTCGCGGGGGAGATTGGTGCTCCGGTAGACCATCGGCCGGCGTTCTGCGGGGTCGGTCGGCGGCTCGCTTGCCGAGTTTAAGTTGGCGGCGTTGGCGGCCGCTCGTTCGGATTCGATCTGTTGACGGCGAGCCGCGAAGAACTCGCGATACTCGCGCAGATCAATGAAGCCATCGTTGTTCGTGTCCCATTTGTCTCGCTCAATCGCGAGGCTTTCGGGCATTTCTTCGATTTTGAGCAATCCGTCGCCATCAGCATCGGCGCGTTGGAAGATACGTTCGGCGATTGTATCGGGATTAAAGCCTCGATCACCGCGGCCGAAGCCGCCGGGGCCAGGTCTCCCGCCCCCAGGGCCGCCCAGTCCCCCGAAGCCGCCTCCGGACATCCCCATCATCGCCGCGCCCCCACCCGAGGCAAACTGCTGCGTCACTTTTTGGATCGCTGTTTTGAATTGATCCCGCGTGATGACATCGCTGGTGATCCCCGCCATCGAAAAGAAGCGATCCGCCATACCACGAAATTGCGGATCAAGTTCGCGGCGGTCGATCGTGTCCTTGCCCTTGGACAAAAAGTTGAAGATGAAATCGGGATTGGCAAACATGCCGCCGAAGCCACGCCCGCTTCCATTCCCGCTGCCCCCGCCACCGAAGCCGCCAAAGGGGAATTGGCCCCAAGCTGGTGTCACGCCCCACAGGCAAACCAGCAGCCCCATTGCACGCCAGCGTCGCATGACACCCTCCTCTCTCGTGAAACACTCCCCATCAATACTAACCGGGCTGCCGGATTTTCACATCGTTTCTCATGAACTTTTAAGCCGAAGTCAGGCAAACCTTCCTCTGTTCTCGGCAGGATCGCAAACCACATTTGTTCAGATTCTTTACCCGACTGGGGCAAAACTCGAACAGCTTTGGAAGAATTTTTCGCCGGAAGTCAACAATTAACAAGACATTAGATCACTCCGAATATGCCGATGGGAGTAACAAGGGGATCCGTTTAGGTTGCCGCCGACCAGGGGCTTCGCCTAAACTCTCGGGGTGTTCGCCGTGTCGAATTCCCACAAACGCTCGACTCAATTCGGGCCGGCAGCACAGATTCGACCCATCGAGGACCCAGCCATGCGTCGCGCTTTATTGATTGAGTTTTTTCAGCGTCTGCCGGCTTTGCCCGATGGTGATTTTTTCGCGCATCGTTCGGTCGAAGTCCATCTTCA
>CAKZUU010000216.1 GCA_937922175.1 uncultured Gemmataceae bacterium | reverse complement strand
CGTCGAAGTGGAGTTGACAGGTTGGGATACGCACCAGGACAATTTCGAGCGGACCAAACAACTCTCCGGGCAAGCCGACCAGGGCTTTGCCGCTCTTGTGGAGGACTTGGGTCGGCGGGGAATGCTCGAAAAAACCCTGGTGCTCGGCATCGGTGAGTTCGGCCGAACGCCGCGGATCAACGGCCAAAACGGCCGCGATCACTATCCGCGAGTCTTTTCCGCGGCCCTTGCGGGAGGTGGCGTCAAAGGGGGCCAAGTCATCGGCGCATCGACCGACGGGGGTACGGACATCAAAGATCGCCCCGTGACCATTGCCGACCTGTTCTGCTCCATCTGCCACGTCTTCGGTATCAACCCACGTCAGGAAAATCTCGGTCCCTTGGATCGGCCGATCAAGATCGTGGACGGCGGCTCCGTTGTGCGCGAGTTGTTCTAACGTGAGTTCGTTCGAGATCGATGGTTCGGAAGCCGGTTGACGAATGCGCGTCGCGTCCGAGCGATCGATTTCGACCTGTCGCTCGAGAGACGGGGACAAGGTCCGGTCACCTCGTTGGTCCGATCTTCTGAAATAGTTCGGCTTGACAACGAACTCCGAGGCGTTATGGTCCGCCGACACTGGGTTTGAAAGCCTGTTCGGACGGCGTCACCGGGGCACAGTCGAGTCACATCCTCGAAGGATCGAGGGGGAAGTAACGATGCACTCAGGGAAGGGGCGGCGCGTGGCTTGGCTGAGTGTCAGCGGGCTGCTGTGCCTTGGTGCGGCGGGGTGTTGGAGTACGTCGTCGGGTTTGGGAGCGCGTCCCAACTCGCCGTCGCCCATGTGGAGGCCGACGCCCTCGGGTTCCGTGACCACACGTCCACCCGGCAATACCGCGACGGCGCCTTCGGCGGGATCCTCTCCCGCGTCGACGCCCGGAACGAACTGCTTGCCAACGGCGGCATCGCCTTTACCGATTCGGCCGGAATCGCTGAGCGGAGCAGCCAAAGAGCGGGCGACTCTGAACCAAGGCGCGATCGCAGCGAACGATCAGGGCCGTCGTGCGAGTGGAGAAGTTTTAACTCCCCCGGAAGCGAATTCTCGTGACCCGTTGCCGATCGCGACTAGTTCCAACCTCTCGTCAGCAGCGCCGGGCAAGGGGGTCAAGCCGGCGAGCCATTCGACATCCGGAGGAAGTTTGCCGGAGTTAGATCCGCCTCCAGGCAGTGCTTCGTCAGAGAAAGCGGCCGAACTTCCACCCCTTGCCCCGATCTCGTATCAGGACATTCCGATCAAGCGGAAATGGCAAAAGACGTCGCCTCCAGTGATGCCGGTCGAGCAAGACTTGCCGCCCCCGAATCCGAACCCGAAGTTGCGAGGGGCGGAGTCGGCCGGACCGCTTTTGCCGCCGCCGCAATGATAGGGAGCAGCAAGACCCTACAAGCGCGAACCGCTCGGCGTCGATTGTCAACACTACCGCCGGGTCATCGTCGATCTCTCAAGAGTCGGCAGTGTGTCGGGCGACCAGGGCCGCCAGGTACCCGGCTTTGAAACCAGCGTCGATGTTAACGACCGCGACGTTGGCGGAGCACGAGTTGAGCATGGTAAGCAGGGCGGCTAATCCACCAAAGGCCGTCCCGTAACCGATGCTTGTCGGAACCGCGAACACGGGGCAAGAGACCAACCCCCCGACGACGCTGGGCAGCGCGCCGTCCATGCCGGCAGCGACGACAATCGCATCGGCGGACTCGAATCGCTCTCGTTGTCGAAGCAGCCGGTGGAGTCCAGCGACACCGACATCGACGATCAGATCGGCCGACACACTCATGGCCTGAATGGTGACTAGCGCCTCCCGGGCCACCGGAAGATCTCCGGTCCCTGCTGTGATGACAGCGACTCGACCGACCGGCGGCGTGTTTGGCCCGACCCTCAGCCAGAACGTTCGGGCCAGTCTGTCTTGCTCGGCCTCGGGGAAAACGAGGGCCAGATGCGCCGCTTGCTCATCGCTGACTCTCGTGGCCAAGCAGGATTGGCCCGCTTCGATCAATCGCCGCGCGACGCCCTCGACCCAAGCCGGCGTTTTTCCGGCACACAAGATCACTTCGGGAAAGCCACAGCGACCATGTCGATCCAGGTCCAGCGTCGCGAAGGGAAGCTCAGCGGAGGGCGGGGTCGTCAATTGACGAAATGCCTGATCCACCGACATTGAACCGCAGTGGACTTGCTCCAGGACCTGTCGCAGTTCCTCGGCATTCATCGTCATCGTCGCACACCCAATCGGTCACAAGTCAGAATGTAAGTTGTGCCGGAAACTTCAACAATTGTGCGCGGCGAGAAATTTTTCTGAAGTGCAAACTCGCGCGAACCGATGTCATCGATACAACCGGGGAGTCGGTCCAGGCTGCGCGAACAAGGTGTCCGTGGAGCCGAGGGTCGGGGTGCTTTGGGGGGCGTGGTGATGAACGGCGCAGCGATGCTGGTGGCAGGGATGATGGCATGCGTCGGGACGTTGCCGCCTGAAGTCGTCCCCATGAAGGACCGAGCGATTCAGATCCCGATCGTCGTCAATCGGCCGCAACAAATCCGCGAATTGCATTTGTTCGTCTCGATGGATCAAGGCCGGACTTGGCAACAGGTCGCGGTGGCCCGACCGGAGCAACAATTCTTTCCGTTCACGGCTCGGGAGGATGGATTGTACTGGTTCCAGGTGGTGACGGTCGGTCATCGGAATGAACGTGAGCCGTCGGATTTGAATCAATTAAAGCCGGCGCTGGTGATTCTCGTCGACACGCAGCCGCCACTTTTGCGAATCACCTCGGCAGAAAAGGTGGGCGAAGAAGTCGCCGTGACGTGGCACCTCCAAGAGGCGAATCCAGAATTGGAGAGTCTTCGTCTGGAGCATCGAGCGGCTGGAGACCCGGCAGGGACTTGGATTCCGGTGCAAATCACGCCGATGGTCGCAGGGCAGACACGGTTTCGACCGGCGGTTGCTGGTTCGATTCAAATCCGCATGACGGTACAAGACGTGGCGGGAAACATGGGACAGGCTTCGCAGACGATTGGTTCCGTATCGGGTCCGACGCTACCCCCAACGACCAGTGCTCAACCAGAACTGACCTCTCCGCTCGCCGGCCCCACGGTTCCCAACGAACCGGTATTGCCTCCGCCTCCCGCCCGGGGCGTGGAGAGCGCGCCGTTTCAACCGCCCTCACGCGACTTGCAGCCGGCGTATCGACCCGAGCCATCTTTGCCGGTGGCCGCCTCGCGAATGGAGTCGGCCTCGTCGAGCATTGCGCCGGTTGCCACGAATGCGCCCGCGAGTCCATCGACAGCCCCGCGACCCGAACTGCGAAACACGCAACTGATCAACAGCACGCAGATCAGTTTGGAATACGAGGTGCCGCGTGTGGGGCCGTCCGGACTCCGAAGTGTGAAGCTGTACATGACCCGAGATGACGGCCGCAGCTGGGAAGAACTCGCCGATGATCCCGATTTGCAATCACCGATCCATGCCAACCTCCCGGGCGAGGGAGTTTACGGATTTCGTCTGGTGGTGGAGAGCGGGGCCGGATTGAGTAAGGGGATGCCTATGCCGGGCGACGCGCCCGAACTACGCGTCGAGGTGGATCTAACCCCGCCCTACTTGGAGCTGTTCGCTCCATTGCAGGATCCGAAGGAACGGGAGACGCTCGTTCTCCGCTGGAGCGCGACGGACAAGAATCTGGCTCCTTCACCGATTGTGTTGGAATGGGCGACGAGCAAAAACGGGCCGTGGGTCCCGATCACTCCGCAGCCGATCGCCAACAGCGGGAGTTTTGCTTGGAAGCTCAATCAACGATTGCCGTACCGAGTCTATCTCCGCGTCACGGGTCGCGATCTGGCGGGGAATATTGGCGAAGTAATCTCTCCCGAGCCGCAACTGATCGACTTGACCAAGCCGGAAGGACACCTCATCGGCATCAAAAGTGCGGCGGTACCCATCAAGCCGTGATCGCGGTACGGGTAGGGTGCGCGCCTGATGATCGGATTGGCCGACTTCCCCTCCAGTCCCTAAGAACATATTGTGGCCGGGGCCTAGGATCCGACGTCCGGACCCTGTGGACCCTGGGTAAATTGCGCGATGCCATGTCGGAGAAGCCAGTCACCGAAACCTGGGTTGCTCCGCTCCGGCCGCTGGTTACCAAAGACACGCCGGCCTATCTGATTCACATTTATCCTGTGGGTGCGACGATGGGCACCCGCTACGCTCTTCGGGACAAACCACTGCTGATCGGTCGGGATTTCGACTGCGACGTGTGTATACCGGATCATTCCGTGTCGCGCCGCCATGCTCGGCTCGACGTGACGCCCGAAGGCGTTTTCGTCTCCGATCTGGGAAGCACGAACGGCACGTTTGTCAACGACGTCCCGGTTCGCTCTCCGACTCGACTTGCCGATGGCGATTATCTCCGCGTCGGAAATTCGATTTTTCGCTTCCTGGGAGGCGGCAATGTCGAGGCGGAGTATCACGAAGAAATTTACCGTCTGACGATCATCGACGCTTTGACGCAAGCACACAATCGCCGAGCCTTGGCCGAATTTCTCGATCGCGAGTTAGTGAGATCGGAGCGTCATCGCCGACCGGTGACGCTGATTTTGTTGGACATCGACCACTTCAAATCCGTGAACGATCAGTTCGGGCACCTCGCGGGGGATTTTGCGCTTCGCGAACTGGTGCAGTTGATTCGTTCGGTCGTCCGACGTGAGGACCTTTTGGCTCGTTACGGCGGAGAAGAATTCGCGATCGTCCTGGTGGAAACGGGATTACCCGAAGCCGCCAAGGTCGCGGAGAGGATTCGCCAACTGATCGAGGAGCACGTTTTTCGCTGCGGCGATGCGGAATTTCGTTTGACGGCCAGCCTCGGTCTCGCCGCGACTCCGGGCGGCGAGGAATTGACGACGACGGAAATGATCCAGCGTGCCGACAAAAAGCTGTATCACGCGAAACAAGCAGGGCGGAATCGGGTGGAGTTCTGAGACCGACCGCATCAGGTCGGGAAGCCTCGGTCGACGTTTCCCACCCAGCGTCCCATCACGTAAAATCAGGACATGGGGAAGAAACTCTATATCGAGACGGTCGGCTGTCAGATGAACGTCCTCGACAGTGAGCTGGTGGTTGGCTCACTGCGCTCGATCGGCTACACGCTCACGACGAGTTGGCGGGAGGCGGACGTCATCCTTTTCAACACCTGTTCGGTTCGGCAGCACGCTGAAGACAAGATTTACTCCGCCCTGGGACGGCTACGCGGGTGGAAAGCTCGTCGTCCGGACAAGGTCATCGGCGTCCTCGGATGCATGGCGCAAAAGGATCAGGAGTTGATTCGGCAGCGGGCGCCGCATGTGGATATCGTGTGTGGACCGGGGCAACTCCGTCTGTTACCGGAATTGATCGCTCGGGTCCAGACCACCGGCGAACACCAGATGGCCGTCAGCTTGGGTCGGACCGAGGGATCCCGGCCGGAGGTGACCGAGAGTTTTGAGAGCTATGACCCGTTGCGCGAACCGGGAATGCGACCGACTCCTTTCCAAGCCTATGTTCGAACGCAATTCGGCTGCGACAAATTCTGCACGTACTGTATCGTGCCCTCCGTCCGTGGTCCGGAGCAGAGCCGACCTCCGGCGCATATTGTGGCGGAGGTCCGACAATTGGCCGACCAAGGTTGCGTCGAGATCACCTTGGTCGGTCAGACGGTGAACAGTTACCGTTATGTCCACGGCGACGGCCGGGTCACTCGGCTGAGTGATTTGCTCGAACAAATCAGTCCCATTCCGGGAGTCGAACGCATTAAATTCATCACGAATTTCCCGCGTGACATGTCCCGTGATCTACTCGATGCGATGCGCGATTTGCCGAAGGTCAGCAAATATCTCCATGTTCCCGCACAGCATGGCGACAACAACGTGCTGAAGCGCATGAAGCGGATGTACACCGTCGAGTTTTATCGCGAAATGTTGGCCCAATGCCGGGAGAGGGTACCGGAAGTCGCTATCAGCAGCGATTTCATCGTCGGGTTCTGCGGGGAGACGGAAGACGAATTCGCCCGCTGCGTGGACCTCGTCCGCGAAAGCGGTTTCAAGAACAGCTTCATTTTCAAGTACAGCGCCCGGCCTGGCACGAAGGCGGACGAATTGTACCCCGATGATGTCCCGGAAGAGGTGAAGCGAAGACGGAACAACGACCTTCTCGCGGCGCAAAACGCCGAAAGCCTGAAAGATCATCGGCGGTGGATCGGTCGAACGCTCTCGGTGCTCGTTGAAGGGCCGAGCAAAGTCGCGTTGAAGCAGCTTCATCCCGAAGGTCCGACGCAACTGACCGGCCGGTCCTGGACGGATCACATCGTCGTATTCGAGGGGAACGAACGGCTCATCGGCCGCTTTGTGGACGTGTCTATCGAGGACGCTTCAGCGTTCACACTGTTCGGTCATGTTGTCACGTCCGAAAAAATCGCGGCG
>CAKZUU010000215.1 GCA_937922175.1 uncultured Gemmataceae bacterium | reverse complement strand
CTCCCTCTGATCGGCACGATGGGTCTTTGATACGACCGGGTTATCGTGCCACTGCTTACCCGCGCCCCAAGCTCGTTTCTGGGGAAGATCGGGTGATGCCAGTAGCCTTGGCGGCGCATCCACGCGACGACCAGGTCTTTGTGGCATCGCTCAAGACCGGAGAGATCTTCCGAGTTCATGATCCGGAAAGCCATTCCTCGAACGACGTATTCGAGCGTGTCGGCCCGACACTTTTCGCCGACGCTTTGTCAATGTTCTGCGATGAGAGCGGGTTGTTGGTCGTGCACCGGCGAAACCTCTCACGGTGGAGATCGGAGGGCCGATTCCTCGAACGGGTGGCTCTTATCCCCCACGGAGTGGCCGACAGCTACGACTATGCTTACGGCCTGGCACGCGACCGATCCGGGGCTTGGGTCTACAGCTTGGCACCGTACGCCCATCATACCCTCCCGGGAAGCGGTGCCGCGTTGCGACTGCGAGTCGGACGATCTGAACCCGAGGCGTTCGCGTTCGGCTTCCGCAATCCGCTGGGTTGGTGTGCCGGTCCCGACGGGGAAATTTTTTGCACCGACAATCAGGGAGAATGGGTTCCTGCGAACAAGTTGTGCCATGTTGTCGAGGGTCGCTATTACGGCTTTCCCAATCCCAAGCAGCCAGAACATGTTTCCAAGCCGGCGGGACGCGCTGCCGTCTTCATTCCCTATTCTTGGGCCCATTCAATCAATGGTCTGGCGTATGACCACTCGGGAGGGAAATTCGGCCCCTATGCCGGGCAGTTCTTCCTCGCAGAGTTGATGTTCGGCGGGGCGATCCTTCGAGCGGATGTCGAAAAAGTGAATGGTGAGTATCAAGGCGTCTGCTTTCCCTTCTGGGGCAAGGGACTTCTCGGGCCGGTCAGCCTGGCCTTCGACGCGCGAGGTCGTCTGTTTGTCGGCGGCATCACGGAACCCGGCTGGATGGCGCAGCCCGATCGCGGTCAACTCTTTCGAATCGACTTCATCGGCAAAACTCCGTTCGAGATCCGGACCATTCGCATCCGACCCCGGGGCTTCCGTCTCGAATTCACCCAACCAGTCGATCGCACCTCGGCCAGCGATCCCGATTCCTACCGGATCGAGCATTTTCGTTACGAAATCACGGGAGCCTACGGCTCGCCGGAGTTGGATCGGACAACACAACCGATTACATCGGCTCACCTCGCCGAGGACGGAAAGACGGTTGAGTTAACGCTTTCTGGTTGGGCGACCGACCGTGTTTATTTGATCGAAGCGGCCGGAGTGCGAAGTGCCGACGGGCAACCCCTGGTGCATCCTCAGGGCGCTTACACGGTGAATCAGATTCCCCGGGAATGAAGCCAGGGGCTTCTCGATCTGGTCACGGGTGTGCTGTGCCCGGACGGACGAAGGAGTTTACTTGATTCGCTGCACCCAAACGGACAGAACACGCGAGACCGCCGCCATGCTGTCCGCGGAGCAATTTTCCGGCAGGTCGCTCAATCGGTGCCAATGCGGGTAATTGAAGTCGATGATGTCCACCGTGGGGATCCCGACCGAGTTTAGAGCCAGATGATCGTCATCGACCGTTGGACCCTGTACCCATTTGAAGGCTTTGACTTCGAGTCGCGCTGCCCACCCCCAAATGTCTTCTGCCAGACGGCCGGCATGGAATAACGAATTGCCCTCGACGGGAAAGACGGCATCTTTGCCGGCGAAAAGATCGAGCAGGACTCCTGCGATGTAGCGATGGGCAGGCGGCCGACGTCGATATTCCATCGCGAAGTGTTTGGAGCCCAGGAAGTACTCATCACGACCCGGCTCGAAGATGTACTCCTCGCCGTCGAACAACACAAAGTCCAGACCGATTTTCAGGTCCATCGTCTTGATGTGGTGCGCCCATTCCATCATCCAGGCGACGGTGGAGGTGCCGTCATTGGCCGACAGAAAGGGCTTGGTCCAGTTGCGGCGGTCCGGCTCTTGATCGGCCAGCGGTCGGGTATCGTAATGGCCGCATATTAGAATCCGCCGCGGCCGCTGAGGAAACCAGGTCACGATCAGATTGACCATCCGCGTCGGCCGCGGTTGGCTATGTTGCCGGACCTCGAACCGTTGCCAACTGACCGACGCTCCGTGTTTTTCAAAGTGTTCTTTGAGCAAGTCGTGTTGCTTCAACATTCCCTCGCTGCCGCTGATTCGGGGGCCGATCTCACACAGCTTTCTCAGGTAGGACATGGCTCGTTCGCCGTCAAACGCGATCGGAGTCGGCATCTCGATGACCTGGTCCTGAGCAAATTGATCCTTCTTCGAGTCCTGAGCGACCGTCGGCGAGTTCGAGCAACCGAGCAGCACCGGCGCGATCCAAAGCAACAAGAGAAGCCGACAGTGAGGTAACATTCCCGACCCCTTGAGGACAAACGTAGCATAGCAGAGTTGGTTCGTCGCGAGAATCAAGCCGATGCACGAGGCCGAACCCTTGCCTCCAGAAGAAACCGAGACCTCCGTCTACCGAGGGGAAAGCGGCTCCGCCTCGCCGGCATCCCCTGGCGACGCGGGGGGCGGCTGTCGGGAACTGTGGAGAGTGGCGGCTCCGCTGGTCGTCTCCAGTTCCTTTTTTACGATCCAAATGACGATCGACCGTTGGATGCTCAGCCATCAGAGCAGTGCGGCGATCGCCGCGGCGATGACCGGTGCCGTCTGGTATTGGACGCCCATGGCGTTGCTCCAGTACACCTCGATGTACACCGCCACCTTTGTAGCGCAGTATGTTGGGGCGGGCCGCTACGACCGCGTCGGGCCGGCCGTATGGCAAGGGATGTATTTCTCGCTATTGGCAGGTCTAGGATTCCTCCTTTTGATTCCCACGATTGGACCTTTGGTCCGATGGATTGGTCATGCCCCGGAAGTTCAAGAGTTAGAGAAGCAGTACCTGGAATGCTTGAGTTTTGCCACGTTGCCGTTCCTCCTGGTTGCGACGACCAACGCCTTTTTCTCCGGTCGGGGTGAAACCTGGCGTGTGCTGGTGACGGACGGAGCCGGCGCGTTGACGGCCGTCGTCCTGTGTTCCCTCTGGATTCATGGCCGTTGGGGCTTTCCTGCCTGGGGCATCCGAGGCGCTGCCTGGGCCGTCGTCGGGGGGAATTGGGTCGCAGTGGCAGTAGGGTTCAGCATGATGCTGCAACGGCGCTTTCGAGATCAGTTCCACATTCTTCGCGGTTGGAGGCCTGACTTCCGCTTGCTGCGACGGATGATGCGATATGGCTTGCCCAATGGTCTGCAATACGGCGTCGAGGCTTTGGCGTTCAGTGTCTTTCTCGTTTTGGTCGGATGGCTTGATACCGTCTCGCTGAGCGCCACGAGCATCGCCTTTACGATCAACGCCGTTGCCTTGGTGCCAATGTTGGGATTAGGTCAAGCCGTGTCCGTCTTGGTTGGGCAACGCTTGGGCGCGGATCGGCCGGACCTCGCGGCAAGGATCGTAAAAACCGGATTGTTCTGGTGCCTTCTATACACTGCAGCGACGGCAATCGCCTTCCTTGCGTTCCCGACATGGCTGGGCCGACAGTTCCGCGACCCGAATTCGAGTGTCTGGTACCAGGTCGAGCCGCTGATCCCGCTTCTGCTCCGTTATGTTGCCGCGTACTGTCTCTTCGAGAGCGTCAGTGTGATCTTCTCGTCGGCCCTGCGAGGCGCCGGCGACACGCGCTTTGTCTCGGCGGCGACGTTGCTGACCTCTTGGTGTGTCATGGTGGTGCCGTCGGTGATCGGCTATCGTCACGGCGGCGGGCTGACAATGATGTGGACGTTTGCGACGGCTTATTTGGTGGTGCTTTCGCTCGTGTTCACATGGCGATATCGACAGGGACG
>CAKZUU010000214.1 GCA_937922175.1 uncultured Gemmataceae bacterium | reverse complement strand
TTACCGTCCGGATGCGCCATCGCTGCTCTCGCTGATGCGACAAGTCCGCAGCAAAACCAGGGGTTTCTCGTGATGATCCCGACGGAGAACCGTTTCCAGGCGTCCCCGCCGAAGATGCATCGGCCATTGGGCCGCCGTCTCTGGTGTCATCACCACGTAAACGGGGGCGTCCTGGCTCGCCCAGATATCCAAGTTCTCCCACTCCAGCAGGGTATTGATCGGTCGGCCTAAATGAAAGGCCAACGGATGCGACTCGACGCGGAACAACAAGATCGGATTCGGTGCCGGTGCCACTTGGCGAATCTCGGCCGCGAAGCTCTTCGACTCGCGTCGGGGTTCCTCGGGTCGGACGATCGCATGCAAGTAGGCGAGCCAAGCGAGAACCGCCACCAGAGGCGTGCCGATCAGACCGGCTGAAACCACCCGCTGAAACGTTGGTCCCGTCTGGCGGAGCCTGTCGATGACGCAACCAAGAAAGAGAGCCAGACCCGGATACGCCGGCAGTAGATAATCGGCCCGTTTGAATCGAGCCAACGACAGAACGGCGACGACACTCAAGCACCACACCAGGCCGAACCTCGCGTCCTCGTCTTCACGCCATCGACTCTTCCGGCAGAACCAGACGAGGGCGAGCGGGAAGAGGGCGGCGGGCGGCCAAGCATCGACCATCAGCCGCACGCCGTAGTACCACCACGGATGCACGGCCAACTCGTCGGCACCTCCCGTTGCTCGCTGAATGTTGTGATACCAAAAAAAGACGCGGGTAAATTCTCCATCGCTGAGCCGGTGCGCCATGATGTACCACGGAGCCGCCAAGAGGATCGCGCTGCCGGCCGAGACTCCGATTCGCGACAAGCTGGGTCGGCGATCGTCCAACCGATGTTGCACGATCCACCATGTCCCGACGACAGCGAGCGGCAGGATCAAGCCGATCGGCCCTTTCAGCAGCAACCCTGCGGCTGCACTGAGCGTTCCCCCGACACCTCGCCAGCCGCTGACGTCGCCTCTCCAACAGAGAACCGTGACGGCAACCGACCAAGCCAAGGGCATGTCGATGCGTCCGGTGCGGGCCGAATTCGTGAAGTGATGTGCCGTCAACAACAACAGGCTCACCAAGAGCGCCGCTTCGGGGCGCTGCCTCCGAGCCAACACCGAGGCCAAAAGGATCAGGCAGCCCGCGGCCGCCAGCACTGCGGGGAGACGGACCGACCAGGCATCGACTCGACCCCGAAGCCAGCCAAGCCCCGCCACCAGCCAGTAATACAAGGGGGGCTTCTGATAGTCCGGTCGTTCATCGGTCAGTCGGGGCAAACGCCAGTCGCCATAGTGCAACATGCTTTGCGCGTTCTGAGCCGCACGAGCTTCATGGCTGCTCCACAAATCGCGTTCCCCACAGCGATACAGCAGAAGAAAAGCCGAAGCGAAAACGACGAGAAAAATCACGACGATTTGTCGCCCGCGCTCGCTCATGCCGCTCGCTCCTGTTGGGAGGGATGAAACAAGCGACGGTAATAATCGCAGTGCCGCAACAATTCGGCGTGAGGGCCGACATCCTCCACACGTCCCTGATTCAGCACGACCACCAGATCCACCCAGGCCAGCGTCTGACTCCGGTGCGTGATGATGAATGTTGTGCGTTCTCCTGCTAGTTGACGCAAAGCGCGATGGATTTTCGTCTCGCTGTCGGCGTCGATCTGGCTGGTGAACTCATCCAAGAGGAGGATCCGCGGGTCGCAAAGGATGGCGCGGGCCAGCGCCAAGCGCTGCTTCTCACCTCCCGACAACGCTCGCCCCAACGAACCGACTCGGGTGTCGTACCCCTCGGGCAGGTCGTTAATAAACTCGTGAGCATAGGCCCGGCGGGCCGCCGACTCGATCTCCTCGCGAGTGGCCCGTCGTCGGCCGTACGCGATATTCGCCGCAATGGTGTCATCGAACAAGAGGGTGTCTTGCGTCACCAACGCCATTTGCCGACGTAATCGTCGAAGATGAACCTGGCGGATGTCCTGGCCGTCGATGAGAATGGAGCCCGCACTCGGCTCGGCCAAGCGAGGAAGAAGACTCAGCAGTGTCGTCTTGCCGCAACCATTGCGACCGACAATAGCTACGGTCTGACCGAATGGGCAACGAAAAGAGACATCCCGCAGCACCACGCGGCTTCCGTAAGCAAAACTCACCCCGCGAAACTCGACGGACTCCGAGTGCGGCGGAAGGATTGGTTGCAGCCCCAACATCCGACTCGATGGGCGCGAGTCGATCAGTTCGAAGATTCGGTCGGCCGCCGCTGCTGCCGCTTGCAATTTTGCATAAACGCTAGAGAGCTTCCGCAGCGGATCGGCAATTGCGGCGAGCAATGCGTAGTAGGTGAGCAGGGTTTCATGATCGAGCGGCATCGGCGCCAGTTGAATGCCGAATAACGTCGTTTTCTGATACAGGACCAGATACGCCCCTGCCGTCAAGGCCAGGAAGACGCCGGAAATGCCCATGACCTCGATCAGCGGACCCGACAAGGCATCGATGCGGATGAACCGCGTGGCCCGGCGGCAATATTCCCAAGATGCCTCATGACATCGCCGACGCTCATACGCTTCCGCGACAAATCCCTTGACGATCCGAATCCCCTCCAGCGACTCCTGCAAGACTCGGTGCATGTCGGTCATTTGCCGCAACAATCGACGGCTCGCCCGTTTGATCGACCGACCGATCCGCGTCACCACGTATCCGCCCAGAGGAATCAGAATCAGGAACAACACAGTCAATCGCCACGAAATCAGGCAGGCGCAAGCCACGCAGCCGATGACCCGTAACGGCTCGGAGACCACCTTGCCGAAGAGGGCTTTCAACCCGGCGGCGAGGACTTCGGCGTCGTTGGTAAATCGAGCGATGACATCATGGGAACCATGCTGCGAAAAATACATAACGTCCCGCGCCAACGCCGATCGGAACATCCTCCGCCGAAGCCGAAACACCACCCGGTTCGTGACCCAACCGACCAACGATTCGTGCCCGGCCTCAAAGATCCCCTTCAATCCGATGGAGACGACAACTCCCAACATGAGGCAGACCAGAGCGGCAAACGGTTCGGTCGGCAGAAATGTCGCATAAAATCGTTGAAGCATCTCCAGTCGGACTCGGCTGACCGACAACCGCTGACGACGCCACTCCAGAGCGGCGATTTCCGATGCCTCTTGGGTGCCGACTTCCGCTGTTGCCGGGTCGGTGAGACGGCGTCTCTTCTCGAATAATTGTTTTTCGACTTGCTGCAATTCAGCGATGACCGGCGCGATCTCTTCTTCGACGGCTTGCGCGGGCGAGCGTGAACCGCCAAGAATCTTCAAGGCGGGGTGAATCGCCAGCAGGTTGACGCTCCAGAAGGCAGCCGCCGCAATCGCCATGAGAAAGGCCCAAACCAAGCGACGGCGAAACGGCCAACAGTAGCTGAGGCACCGCCCAAATGCATCCATGACCGAGGCGATTCTCCCCGCGTGAGATCCAAGCCCAGGTTGTACCCGATCTCTTCCGCCGCGAGCAAGGGCGATTCCCTCCAAGCTTTGGAGCGACGAGCGTTCATGGCGGGCGCGTTTTGAGGTATTCACGCTTCCCCAACGCTCGCGCGTCGATGTTCGGGTGAAGCTACGTCATTGGCAACCGCTTCCCGTGGAGGCGTTCAAACTCCTGTCGAGAGATCGCTCGAAAACGGACTCGATCGCCCACACGAATCGGAAAGTACCCTGATGCGACATCGACGATTTGTAAAGGCGTCTGACCGATGAGACACCAGCCACCAGGGCGTTCCATCGGATAGATGCCCGTTTGCCGCCCCGTCAGGCCTACACTTCCCGCTGGAACCCGCACGCGGGGGCTGGCGCGGCGCGGCACCCCGCACAATGGGGCCGGGAGATAACCCAGATAGGGGAATCCCGGCGTGAAACCGATGGCGTAAACGGTGTATTCCGTCCCAGTGTGGTAATCGATCACCTCCGCAGAAGTCAATCGAGTGGCATTGGCCACCACTGCCAAGTCCGGTCCCAACTCGTAACAACAGGGAATCTCGTGCAGAACCCCCACGAAATTCGACGATGGGCATTGAAAGATGAAACTCGCCAACCGTTCCCGAAACCGGTCGAGACGGCAAAGGTCCGGATCGAAAAAGACGGCGACACGGCGGTAGGCCGGGACGATATCCACGACGTCGGGCCAATGCGCCTGGCGGAGGGCAGCCGCCAAAGCGAGAGCATCGGCCTCGGTTTCAAAATGAGCCACGACTGCCTGATCACCGACGTTGGCCAGAGTCAACACCTTCACAGAGCGAGGAGATACAATGAGCTACGTTAACGGCAAGGGGAAGTGGATCATGACCGCACCAACTTCGCAGCCGACGCCGCCCTCCGATTCCGCGAGTATGACGGTCCTGAAACTGTGGGTCATTTGCCTGATGGGGATTATCGGTTTCGGCGTCGCCAGCTACATCCTGAATTGGTGGATCGGCAATCCCGGTCATTGACGATTCGACCCTTCGAGGACCGGGGCCTCCACGGCGCAGATGCACACGCAGTTGTCATCACCGGCGGTGGCGGCCAATCGGCCCTCGGGATGGAATGCGACGGCATTGACGGCAGCACCGTGACACGGGTTGTGCCGCGGAGCGGCTTGATCGCCCTCCGACGCATGGTGCAACTCCAGGTATTGCATGCGACCGTCATCGCGGCCGATCAACAACGTGTCGCCCCGGGGACACGTCTGGACGCAGCGGAACGCGTTGATGTCTCCCGCCAAGAGGGGTCGGATGTCGCCCTCGTCGAGGTCGAGTTGGAGAATCGACCGGCTCGTCGCCGTCCACAGAAATCGACCATCGGAACTAAAGGCAACAGATCGAGCATCGGCGTTGCGAAAGCGGTGGACGAAACAAGGAGCACTGCCCAGGGGATGCCACACGGCCAACCCAGTGGCACCGGCCGCGGCGACGAATCGTCCGTCAGGGGAGAACCGGACACTGCGAATCGGCCCAACAGATGCCTGCAAGAGACGCCAGGGATGTCGTTGACCCCGGGTGGCGTTCCACAGCCGAACGACGCCATCCACCCCACCGCTGGCGAGCACTTGGCCCGTCGGATCGAAGCTCACGGAGGTCACCCATCCGCGGTGGTCATTGCGTTGCATGACCGGCCGCCAGTTGTCGCCCTCCCGCTGCAGAAGCAACAGGCTCGCATCGGTCGCGGCTGCGAGCAACCGACTATCGGGCGAGAGGTCCAAGGCGAAGACGTACTTGGCACCCCAAGCTATCCGCTGTCGACCGTTTTTCAAGTGCAGATCGGTCAACCAAATGTCGCCATCGTCGCCGGCGCTGGCCAACCAACGGCCATCGGCAGAAAAAACAACCGCGTTGACGGGGGAAGCATGGATATTCAGCAGGAGCATTCGGGCACCCAAAAAACCGCTTCGCCTCAACTTTACCACCAAATTCTTCCTGCTGTCGGCTGGGAAATCCCCGATCGACGCTGCCGACAAGGACTCGATTTGCCCTTGTCATGGGCGTTTTGCTATGCTGAAGCGCGATGTGGACCAGGGCGGCCATCACGCGGCACGTTGACCCCAGCTACGCGGAGGAACAGAGAGCATGGGCCCCATCCTCGAGCAGGAAGAATTGCAGGAAACCCGAGGGGAATGGCGGGGGGAGCCGGCCCGCAAACGCCTCGGACCAAGATGGTGGAACCATCTGCGGCTGCTGTTCGGTACCCCCGCGCAGCGCCGATTGGCACGGGCCGCGCTCGCCATCGATGCCATCCGCCGTTGGGAGGCTGAATTCAGCAAACTCAACGATCGGGACTTACTCCTTCGGGCCAAGAAACTTCGCGGGCGTGCCCGAGGAGGAGTCAAGCTCGACCAACTTGTACCCGAAGCGTATGGGATGGTGTGCGTGGCCGCCCAACGCGCGCTGGGGCTAAGGCCCTATGACGTTCAAATCGCCGCCGGCGTCGTCTTGCATTTCGGTGCTGTCGCCGAGCTGGCCACCGGCGAGGGCAAAACACTGGTCGCCGCCTTCCCCGTCTTTCTTAACGCCCTGACTGGCAAAGGGGTACATGTCACAACGGTTAACGATTATCTGGCCAAGCGTGATGCCGAGTGGATGGCTCCCGTCTACGAAATGTTGGGATTGAAAGTCGGCTTTTTGCAACAACGCATGCCCGATCCCGAACGCAAACAGATGTATCATTGCGACATCACTCACGGAACGGCGAGTGAGTTCGGCTTCGATTACCTCCGGGACAAATTAAAACTCAAACAAGGACCTGCCCAGGGCATCGCCTTCTGGAAGCCCTGGTTTGCTCACGAACAAGGCGATGCCGGCGACATTGATCCCCGAGTGCAGCGGGGCCACCATTTCGCTCTGGTGGACGAAGCCGACAGCATCTTCATCGACGAAGCGCGAACGCCCCTGATTATCGCCGGACCGACACGCCCTGCCACGTCGGAAGAAGCGGCCGTCTACTACTGGGCCGATCAGGTCGCCCGCGGGATGATTCCCCAGCATCATTTCTATCTCGATGAAAAGAAACACAAAATCGAACTCACCGATGCCGGTCGACAGGTCCTTCGCTGGTCGAATCCCCCCAGCGGCGAGCACTCCCACGCGATGGACAAATTGCAAGAGCATGTCGAGCGTGCCTTGTGGGCCCATCACCGCTATCGCCGCGATCAGCATTACATGGTGCACGAAGGCAAGATCGTGCTGATCGACGAGTCAACCGGACGTGCCCAGCCCGACCGCCACTGGCGCGACGGAATGCATCAAGCGGTCGAGGTCAAAGAAGGTGTCACCGTAACGAAAGCCAGCGAGCATGCCGCCCAGATCACCTACCAAAGCTACTACCGCTTGTACAAGAAGCTCGCCGGGATGACGGGCACCGCCGCCCAAAACTGGTGGGAGCTTTACCGGGTCTACAAGCTCTGGGTCGTCTGTGTTCCGACCAACAAACCGGTGCGTCGCCAACATTGGCCCGATCGCATCTTCCCCACGGAAGAAAGCAAATTCCTGGCAGTGGTCGAAGAGATCAAACGGCTCCATGCCCAAGGTCGCCCCGTCCTCGTGGGAACGCGCTCCGTCGATAAGTCGGAGTATCTCTCCGCTCTCCTTCGGAAAGAGGGGATCGAACACGATGTGCTCAATGCGAAGAATCACGCCGCCGAGGCCGAAATCGTCAAAAAGGCCGGCTTATGGGGCAAGGTCACGGTGGCGACGAACATGGCCGGTCGAGGAACCGATATCAAACCCGAACCACGGGTCTTGGAGGTCGGAGGTTTACACGTCCTGGGCACCGAACGCCACGAAGCCCTCCGCATCGACCGACAACTGGCCGGCCGCGCCGGTCGCCAAGGCGATGTCGGGTCGTGCCAGTTCTTCCTCTCTTTGGAAGATCAGTTGCTTGAAGGATTGGGCGAACGTCGAGCCAACGCCCTCAAACGCAAGGCACGCTCCGGCCGGGCCGAATCCTGGCAACGCTACCTCCCTCTGTTCCGACGTGCTCAAAAACGGCTCGAACGCAAGCATCGCCGACAACGCATCGACCTGATGATGTGGCACAAACACCGGGAACAGATCCTCAAGGAACTCGGGGCGGATCTGCACGTCGATTGACCGCCGCCGGGCCGACAACGCGGACACCCGACCCGAATGCCGTCACCGTGATCAAAGTCGGGATTGCGGCGGCTTCGCCGCCTTGCTACGATTTCCTCGCTTACCCCATTTCCTCCACTCCAAGGACGGACCGGCATGCGCGTCGGGCTTTTGTCGCACAATGCTCGCTTCGGCGATGCCCTCGGCAACCAAATCGCCGCACGCGCCCGGTTCTTCCACCAGCGGGGCGACGACGTCCAGGTTTGGATCGAATGCGACCGTCGACTTCAGCCGGCGCTGAGGGGAAAGGTCCAAATCCTTTCGGATCGAAACCTCGACCAAGCGTTGGATGAGCTGCGGCAAACAGATTGCCTCATCGTGCATTTCACCCAGGATTATCGGGCTTTGGACCTGCTACCCAAGCTCGCCGATGGTGGTCCCCGCATCCTGTTCGACTACTACGGTGTCACCCCCCCGGAATATTGGGACGGCCCCGCCGAACAGCTTCGGGCGGGTCAAGATCGCCGGAGCCTGGTTTGGTATGCCGATGCGGCCATCGTTCACAGCCGCTTTATGCGCGACGAATTGTGTCGGGCGACGGGCTTCCCGGAGCAGAGAGTCCATCTCGTGCCGTTGTGGTTTCAACCACCCGAGACTGATGCGGGACCGACGACGACCCGATCTCAACTTTGGGAAATACCGGATCACGCGCGGCTGATACTGTTCGTGGGCCGGCTGGCACCGAACAAACGCTTGCCCGTGCTGATCGAAGCGCTGTCGCGATTGCGCCAGGACGATCCGCCGGTGCATCTTCTTGTGATCGGTGACAGTGGCGAAATCTATCGACACGAACGAGAACGTTGCGAGCAGCGAGCCGCAACGTTGCATCTGGTGGATCGAATCCACTGGCGGGGCCGCGTCGGCCCGTCGGAATTGGCGTCGGCCTACCGCCACGCCGACGTCTTCGTGCTGCCCTCAGTTCACGAAGGGTGCGGCTTGCCCGTCCGCGAGGCGATGGCTGCCGGTCTGCCCGTGATCGTCGCCCGTTCGTCGGCCTTGCCCGAGACAATGGCCGGTGCAGGATTATCCTTCACTCCGGACGATCCCGACGACTTGGCTCGACAGATTCGTCGGGCCTTGTCTCGAACCGCGCCTCGGCCCAGTTCCAGAGTCCCCCCCAAAATCGCCGTCATCGCTCCCGACTTTGGGTTCAACGTCGTCGGCGGAGCCGAACAATCCCTTCGTTTGATCGCCCAAACTTTGGCCTCCGAGGGAGCCGCCGTTGAAGTCTTCTCCACCGACGGAACCGAGGAACGCCTGCCTGGCTTCACCCTTCACCGCTTCCCGAAAAACCGCCCGAGCGTGACGGCCTCCTCGTCCCTGTCTCAGCGCATCGAATTCGGCGAAGCGACGTGGCAGGAATTTGTGGACGCCACACGCCATTCGGACCGTTTGCTCGCTGCTTGGGCGACCCGATGCCACGAGTTCGACGCCGCAATCGTCGGACCGTATAGCTGCGGGTTGACGTGGGAGGTCGTTCGCCAGTGTCCGGAACAGGTCTTACTGCTTCCCTGCTTTCACGACGAAGTGTTAGCTCACCGGATGGAGTTGCGAGAACTCTGCCAGATCATCGGGGGCATTTTGTACCATAGCGCCGCTGAGCGACGTTTGGCGGAATTGTCGCTCGGGATTCATCACCCCAACACGGTCGAGGTCGGCACATACCTGCCGGCTCCGACGGGCGACCCCGAGCGGGGCCGACATCGGGTCCGATCATCCGTCCCATATCTTCTCTACGCCGGTCGCGCCTGCAAAGAGAAGAACTTCCACCTGCTGCTCGAGTGGTTCCGAAACGATCGTCGCGAGCGAGGCTCGAAATGGGAACTGGTCCTCACCGGAGACGCTCGGCCCGGACGATGGGACGACGGCATTCGCTGCTTGGGTCGATTGGACCCGCAAGCACTCGCTGACGTCATCGCAGGGGCGGCCTGTCTCGTGCAACTCTCCACTCGGGAATCGCTTTCGCTGGCCTCTCTGTCGGCA
>CAKZUU010000213.1 GCA_937922175.1 uncultured Gemmataceae bacterium | reverse complement strand
GGCATCTTTCGTGACATCACGGCGCGGAAACGGATCGAAGAGGCCCGAGAGAAATTGATTGCCGAACTGCAACAAGCGCTGGCAGAAATCCGCACATTGCAAGGCCTTTTGCCAATGTGCGCCTGGTGCAAAAAAATCCGTGACGACCAAGATTATTGGCATACGGTGGAGGATTACCTCGCCAAGCACACGGACCTCAAAGTCAGTCATGGCATCTGCCCGAGTTGCTTGCGGCAATCGATGCAATCGGTGAAAGCCCTGGGAACAAGTTGCTGAGCGGAGTGGCGATGGCTCGACCGAAGCCCCCTCGCCGTCTTCGCTCGGCATCGGCTTGGGCCCCGCGAATTGTCCCATCCTTCATCTTGAATTCCCCTTGTCGATTTCGCACAACGAGTTGGATCCGCGAACGATTGGTGTAAATCCAAGCGGCCTTACGGTTGTTATGACCAAGGGCGTTCACCATTGTTCCGATTGAAGGATAAGTCAGTATGTGGCGGTCGGCGATTGATTTTCTGGGGATGATTCGCTTCAGCCATACAATCTTCGCGCTGCCGTTCGCGTTGGCCAGTGCCATCATGGCCTGGCAAGACAGATCGTTTCAATGGCCGCACCTGGTTGGCATTTTGCTTGGCATGGTGCTGGCTCGATCCGCGGCCATGGGCTTCAATCGACTCGCCGACCGCCATTTCGATGCCGAGAATCCGCGGACAGCCAACCGCCACCTGGTCACCGGTCGGTTGAGTGTTCGTGCCGTCACCTTGTTCACCCTGATCTGCTCGGCTGGTTTCGTGGCTTCGACTTTGATCTTTCTGCTCAACGATCCCCCGAATCCGTGGCCCTTGCGTTTGGCGATTCCCGTGTTGCTTTTCCTGTTCGCCTATTCGTACTCGAAGCGATTCACCTTTTTGTCTCATTTTTGGCTCGGTGTGTCGCTGATGTTGGCGCCACTTGCGGCGTGGATTGCCATTCGCGGCCTGGAACAGTTGCTATCTCCCACGCTGTTAGGATCAGCCGTCCTCTTCTGGGTCGCCGGCTTCGACATCCTCTACGCCACGCAGGATGTTGATTTCGATCGTCAGGCGCATCTTCATAGTATTCCCGCGCGCTTCGGGATTCGTGCCAGCTTACGTCTCGCCTTGGCCTGTCATATCATGATGTTATGTTCTCTCTTCGTTTTGTACTTCGTGTCACCTCTCTTGGGAAATGTTTATCTCCTGGGTCTCCTCGCTATCGCTCTCCTTTTGGCGTATGAACACTGGCTAGTTCGACCAAGCGACCTGACCCGAGTCAATCAGGCGTTTTTCCAAGTCAACGGCGTGATCAGCGTCGGTCTGTTGGTAGTCGTCTTGATGCAAATCTGGATTCGATCCTAATGTCAAATGGTGCTTATGGTTCAAAATACGGACGACCGTAGGTTTTTTCACTGTCGAACATGATAGCATAAGGGGGAACACGGTCGATCGGTCGCACGCCCTCGATCATTTCAAAGGCGATGGCCATTACTACCTTGCTCTGCGGTCCGACGCGATACCAGAAGCTATTTCGTTGGGATCGTTCTTCGGCGGTGCGGAAATCGCCATCGTCTTTACCAAGGGCAATCAAGTCGAAGCGAGAAAACTCCCCACGGCGGCGATCAACCGTGAGGCGGCCATTCAACCGCACAGGATAATCTCCTTTTTTGCCGATCCACGCCTGACCGGTCATTTCCATGTGAATCCAACGATCATCCACGGCGACCACTTTGATATTGTTGTCCGCGCGGGCCTGATCCCAGAGAAACACGCCACATCCCAGGGCTTTGTCGATCAGGTGGAAGGTGGCGATTCGGCGGGAAATCGCCGGGGGGACTCGAACGATGTTGCCGACTCGGGGAGCCCCCGGGATCATCGATTTCCATTCGGCTTCAGTGATCCAGACATGATCGAGTTGCGGCTCCGGTGCGAAGTTGTAGTCGTCGGCCGCGACGGAGATGGGGCCCGTCCATGTCAGTTGGCCATCAGGGTGGCGCTCGAGGGCACGGATATGAGAGCGCAGGATCAAAGCACCCGGGGGAGGTTCCGCAGGCCGTGGAAAGGCCGACACTCGGGGCACGCCGGAGACTCGCCGAGGTCGCCGTTCCGCTTCCGGCAACTCATCCCAGGCTCGCAATCCATCCCGCATCACTTGCAAGGGGTAGCGGTCATGCTCGGCCAACACTTTCCCCGTGCCGGTCACGACCATGTATTTGTTCGTCCCGGGAAAGCCACAATGGGCATAAGGCACGAAGTCACGTTCGATCGCAGCCAGGTTCTGAGGGTCGGTCAGTTGGAGCGCACGGCTCTCATAAAAACCGTTTCAGAGGCACCCGACCGGACTGCCTTGAGCCGCCAACGCCACGAAGATCGGCTTTCCCTCCGACAAGGCCTTTCTCTGGGCATCAGCGAAATCGATCGTCCAGGGCAATTCGGCCCAAGGCCACTCACCGCGCTGCCGCTTGATCATGCGGTGGATCCTGTCGAAT
>CAKZUU010000212.1 GCA_937922175.1 uncultured Gemmataceae bacterium | reverse complement strand
GCAACCGTTGAGCGATGGTTTGTCGAATCGCTTGTGGGAACGCGGCCATGAAACACAAGCCGAGCAGAAGGGGGTGCAAAATCAACCCCAACGGATGGAAACTGACGGCGCGTTGCCAACGGCCGCGAAACAGGTTCGCTCCACTGCGCGTCATCCCGCAGCCCGGACAAGGTGCGCCGGTCAGGTTTTTCCACATGCACAGATCCACGCCCAGGCCCCTTTCGGGGGGAATCACGACGACTGCCGCCAGAACCAACCAGCACAGGCGGATCTGTCGGCCGGCGAGAAACGCCGAAAGCCACCATTGCTGCTCCGGCTTGGAACGAACGGCTTCCATACCGTCAATTTAACAACCAAGCCCGCACCTGGCGGGCTGATCGGTACGGGCAGAGACGAAGGAAGAGCAGCAATCTGAACTCGTTCCCGTCGACTAACAACGGGTCAAATTATTGGAAGCTACGCAACCAAGCCTCGAAAGCAGGAACTTGAGATGCGACCGTCCGTTTCGGACCAAGAAGCTTGATGAGATACCGACCTTCGGGGGAGACCCACACCGCTACCAACATCCGATAGTCGGGCCGTACCTCTCGCACCGCGGAGTCAATCGAATTCTTCTTCGGGTGATAGGTGCCTTGAATGTCCAAGCAGGTCAACACGGCTCGGGTGTTTTTGATGGTCCATTCCCGGACGGCTTGATCTTTGGGGAGACTCGTCGGTAGGAGAAACAGTTCTTTCATCTTGCCGATTTGCTCAGCGGCGGGACCATTGGGCAGCTTGACGATGACCAACTCGGCATCTTCCTTGTCACCGTTTTGACGCCGAATTTGGAATTGGTACACCCGACCCCGGGTGAAAGCGGGTTCGGCCCTCCACGACACTGGGGCCACCGCCGTCAGACCATCCAAACTTACGAGTGTGCCCTGCGGCGAATCGCCGGCCAAGAGGATCAGACAACAGCCAGCAACCAATGCCTTGCGCATGAGCGGCTTCCCTCGCGACTGAGAGCCGAAGCATAATCACACCAACCAAAAGGAGCAACACCAATTCGCCCGCCGTTTGGATACCTCAGCCAAGGAGCCAATGATCCCGACGCTCGTTTCACTTTGACACAAGCAATGCCCCAAAACGCCGTCGCTCCCGAGAGCCACACTCGGCAATCGGAGTGGACCGAGACGAGACAGGCGGCGAGTCGGGGAGGTTTCGCTCGAGTTGGTTGAGATCGCTTGCAGGAGGATAGGGGAATTCGGGGTGACAGGATTCGAACCTGCGACTTCGTGGTCCCAAACCACGCGCTCTAGCCAGGCTGAGCTACACCCCGCACGCTCCTAGTTTACGTCGTTCGGGCCGCCCAGACAATCGACCTGGGATGGGACGAAGTTCCCAGCGATTGGTCGTGTCGCGGTGGTGATCTTTATCACCGCCTCAGCGTTTCGAGAATCCGCTCGAAGTCATCGTTCGAGTCGAATTGCAGGATGATCTGGCCTTTATCCTTGGCCTTTAGCTTGATGCTGACGCGGAGGGCCAATTTTTGCCGTAACTCGTTCTCAATGGCATCAACATGGGCCGTCCGATCCGGCTCGCTGTCGGCACCTTTCCCACGGCCCGAGCGACGCTCCTCCTTTTGTTGCTTCAGCAGAGCCTCCAGAGCATGCACGGAAAGGCTGTTGGCAATCGCCTGCTTCGCCAGCGCGATTTGTTGGGCCGAATCGGAGAGGCCCTTCAAGACTTTGGCATGCCCCAATGACAGCGCGCCGGTGCGGACATGGTCTTGCACCTCGGGGGGAAGGTTGAGCAACCCCAGCAGGTTGGTGATCGTGGTGCGATCGACACCGATCCGCTGGGCCAGTTGCTCATGGGTCATGTGGAACTTGTCGAGGTAGTCGCGAAACCCCAAGGCTTTTTCGATGGGGTTCAGATCCGTGCGTTGGATGTTTTCGACCAAGGCGGCTTCGAGGACCTGCTGTTCGTCCATGTCGCAGACATGAACGGGAACCTCGCCGAGACCTGCCAGACGTGCCGCTCGGAGTCGCCGTTCGCCGGCGATGAGTTGATAGCCTCCGTCAATCCGACGGACGAGCAGGGGGTTCAGAATTCCATGCTGGCGGATGCTTTCGGCGAGTTGCATGAGTTCGTCGTCGTCGAAAGTTTTTCGCGGTTGATAGGGGTTCAATTGGATTGCATCCACGGCGATCCGTGAGCTGGACTCTGGCGTGGCGTGGTGGATTTCGGACGCGCCGTCCGTCGGGATCCCGAGCAGAGCGTCCAGCCCACGACCCAAACGGGGAGGATTTTTCTTCTCCAACATGGCTTGCTTCCTCGCCAGGAACGAATTGGGCGGGGCATAGCGAATTGCCCGGCAAAATGCAACGACAATTGAAACGGAATCGATGGGGGAAATAAGGGCGCAAGTTCCACGTGGAACGCAATGCGGGCGCGCACGGTCAAGGATCACGCCCGTTGACGTGTGCGGGAAGTGGATAGCGAAGCGCGCCGCCTCTGTCAAGCTTTTTTTCCGTGGACTCGACCGCAACTCTTTTTTTCAGCCGGCAGAATTTCCTCTTGCTCGGCATGAAGAAATCGAGTTGAATTCCGCTCGTCGTTGGACCGGAACCCAACGATGGAAACGACCCGCCGAAGCGGGTCAACGAGAAGAGGTCCCGATGAATGGATTCATCGCCTGGGGCGGTCCTGCACTTCCGCCACGATCTCGCTTCTTGCACGTCTCCCAGCTCGATTCCCGAATCCCGAATCGCGACCGGTTAGGTCTCGGCCGTTTGTAGCTCGGAAGTGCCGATCGATCGGCTGATCCGCGAACCGACGACCCTCGCCCCGCGGTGATGGGTTGCCGCTGTTCGGCCGATTCCCTCGGCCAACATCCCTCACCCCCTTAGGACAGGATGAACCCAATGACCAAGTATCCGATTCTGATCCGCTGCGATGCCACCGCCACGCAGGGGTTCGAGTCGTTTGATCAGTGCCTGACGTTCGCGAATTCGTTACAGCGTCGGCGTCGGGGTATCTACTTTCTCTCCCGCCTCGAGCCGACGACCCTGCTGTCCGCCATCCAAAAAGCCGGTCATGACTGGCGGCCGGCGGAATACCCCCTGGGGAGCGACGAGGATTTACGTGAAACGCGAGCGATGGTTCAGCAATACCAAGCCGCCGCGCTGATCGTTTGCGATCCCAACGTCACCGGGCCGTATCTCGATGCCCTCGCGGACACCGGCACGCAACTGGTTGTTCTGGATCATCAGGCCCTGACCCGCTACCCGCGCTGCCTGTTAATCAACCCGCTGCTGGGGCCCGACCGCGACAGCTACGACGCGGTGCCGGGAACACAAATGCTCATGGGGGCCAGGTACGCGCTGGTCCGGCCGTTCATTCGGCGGTTGCGACCGGTCCGGACCCAGGAGCCGCCCGCTCCGTTTCGTGTCTTGGTCGCCCTGGGGAACGATGACTTTCGAGGCCAGATTCTCGACCGCACCAAACAACTCCTCGCGATCACTCGCTTGAGCAAAGTGGACGTAGTCGTCCGGCCGCAACATCCCGGCTTCGATGCCCTCACGAGCCTGAAAGAGACCGATCCGGAACGTCTCGACATCGTGACCGAGCCGGCAGATATCAGTCTCCGTCTCAGCCGCTGCCATCTCGCGATTACCAGCGGCGACAGCTGGTCGTTGGAACTCGCGTGCATCGGCGTCCCACAAATCATTCTTTTGCAGTCCCCCTGGCACATGCCCAACGCGCAACGACTCGACGATGAGGAGGCCGCCCAAAACCTCGGGGATTGCGATCACGTCACGGCCGGTATGCTCCGGCAAGCCGTTCAAAACCTTCTCAGCGATCCGCGCGAACGCGCCAAAATGGCCCGCAACGGACGCAAACTGATCGATGGCCGCGGCAACGATCGTTTGGTCAACGGCCTAGAAGTGATGCTCCACCGCACCGCCCCGATGATGGAGCAACGCCAAGCCGCTTAATCGCCGGTCGTGCCAGGCCCGCATGCTCCCCCCCGGGCGGGGTTGAGGTGTGCTACAATCTCAACATCCCAACCCCGTCCACCGGGCACCCCGCAGTCATGACAAAAGAAGAAGTCGCTGAGATCCTGGACGACATTGCTACTCTGCTCGAACTCCAGGGGGAGAACCCCTTTCGAGCCAACGCCTATCGCAACGGGGCCCGGGCTGTCAAAAATCTTCCCGGCGACCTCGGCGAAATGGTTCGGCAAGGTCAACTCACCCACGTACCCGGTATCGGGTCCACCCTGCGAGAACAGATCGCCTCACTGGTCACGACCGGGCGTCTTCCCTTTTATGACGAACTCAAAGCTTCGGTTCCTCAAGGTGCTTTGCAGATGCTCCGTTTGCCGGGCATCGGGCCAAAGAAGGTCCGCGCTTTGCAACAGGCTGGCATCACCGATCTGGAGCAACTCCAACAAGCCTGCCAGAAGGGGCAGGTCGCCGCCATGAAGGGCTTCGGCGAGAAAACGCAGCAAAAGATCCTCGAGGGGTTGGCATTCCTCGGCGAAGTCGGGCAACGCGTCCGCATCGACCAAGCGACCCCGATCGGCCAGCGACTCTTGCAGGCCGTCCGCTCGTTTCCCACCGTGATCCGAGCCGAGTTGGCCGGCAGCCTCCGCCGACGTCGCGAGACCTGCAAAGATATCGACATCGTCTGTAGTGGCGACGATGCCCATGCCATCCTCCAAGCATTCGCCTCACGGTCCGAAGTGCGGCAGGTCGTCGGCCTGGGCGACACCAAATGTAGCGTCATCCTCGAGGAGGTGGTCGACGGACACCGGATCGTCATCAACGCCGATTTGCGTGTGGTGACCGACGAACAATTTCCCGCGGCTTTGGTCTATTTCACCGGGAGCAAGGAATTCAACATCCAGTTGCGTCGCAGGGCGTTGGCCCGAGGATGGAGTTTGAACGAATATGAACTAAACGACGGACGCCGAGCCATCCCACTCCGTCACGAAGCCGACCTCTTCGCCGCTCTGGACCTCGATTTCATTCCGCCCGAACTGCGCGAGGACACCGGCGAGATCGACGCCGCCGATCGTACCACCGCGCCTCGCTCCGCGCGGTTGCCGCGGCTCATCGAGGTGCAAGACATCCGAGGCGTCTTCCACAATCACACGACCTACAGTGATGGCGCAGCGACCCTTGAAGAGATGGCCCATGCCGCTCGGCAACTCGGCTTCGAGTATCTGGGCATCGCCGACCACTCGCAATCGCTCACCGTCGCGCGGGGCCTTTCTCCCGAGCGAGTCCGTCAGCAGCTGGCGGATATCGACGCGCTGAACCGGAAGTTCCGGGGCTTCAAACTGCTGAAAGGTTGCGAAGTGGACATTCTGGTCGATGGTCGCCTCGATTATCCCGACGATCTGTTGGCCGAGTTCGACTATGTGGTGGCCAGCGTGCACACCCATTTCGGACTGAGCGAAGAGCAAATGACCGAGCGGATCTGTCGCGCCGTCCGGCACCCGCTGGTGTCGATGTTGGGCCATGCGACGGGCCGACTCCTTCTTCGCCGAGAAGGTTATCGAGTGAACCTGGATCGCGTCTTGCAAGCCGCCTCCGAGGCCGGCACCATGATCGAAATCAACGCCCAGCCGACTCGCTTGGAACTCGACTGGCACTACTGTAAACGAGCCAAGTCGCTGGGCATTCCGCTCGTCATCAATCCCGACGCGCACAGTGTCGGCGAATTAAATTACTACGTTTACGGCGTGGATGTCGCTCGCCGAGGTTGGCTCGAAGCCGACGATGTGTTCAACACCCGCTCCCTTCAAGAGGTCCAGAAAGCATTCCGCACCCAGAGAAAGCCGTAGGGCCGCTGCCTCACGGACCACCAGGTCCCGCGCCGCTCGCCCCGAATTAAGAAGTGCCTCGCGGCGACGACGACACGACCCGGATCAGCGACGGATCGACCACGAGCGGATCTAAGAGACGACTGCGCGAGCTGTCTAGCTCTCAAGCGCGATATTTGGGGTTCTCAGAAAGGTATCGGTTTAATCGATCTGTGCGCGTCACCGCCTCCGCGAAGAAGCGCACCGCTTCGACGAGACGATCATCGGGCTCGGCGCAACTAAAACGGAGGAACCCCTGTCCGGCCGATCCAAAACACTCGCCGCCCAGGCAGGCGACGCCTTTGCGATCGTCGGCGGCCTCCAAGAGGAACATCGCCAGGCCGTGGGATCGGATCCCCAAGCGTCGACAAATGGTGGAAACGTCGGGAAAAACGTAGAAAGTGCCCGAGGGCATCAGAACGCGGACGCCGTCCACCCGTTGAAGTTCCCCGACCAAAAGTTCGACTTTTCGTCGAAACCGCTGCATCACTTCGTCTCGCTCCGCCGCGTCGTGACGGATCGCGGCCAATCCCGCTCGCTGCACCAGAGGCGGCACGCAAGACAACGTCGTGTTAATCATCTTCCCCATCACGTCAACGAGGGGGGCCGCACCAACCGCGTAACCGAGCCGCCAACCGCTCATGCTGTACGACTTGCTGAAGGTGTAGGCGGCCAGGCATTGATCGAGCATGCCGGGTTCGGCCAAGGGGGTGTGGTGCCGGCCCGTCCAAACCATGTGGCAGTACGGTTCGTCGCTGAACAAGGCGATGGATCGACCGCGGATGAATTCGGCGATGCCGCGGATGTCCTCGGCCGTGGCCACTCCGCCCGTCGGGTTATGAGGTGAATTGAGAAAAATCGCTTTGGCTCTCGGCTCCGCTTCAACGAACCGCTTCACGTCATTCAAATCGGGGCGAAATTGATTCTCCAGCCGCAGCGGCGAGTAGACGCAGCGAGCCCCGCGTCGAGCGATGTTCGGCGCGTAGGTCGGGAACTGTGGAGAAAAAAGAAGGACAACATCGCCCGGATCCAAAAACGCCTCGCAAAAGAACTGCTCGAAGACCTTGGCACCCGGCCCCACGATGACATGTTCGGGGCGAATCGCCACGCCGAACTCCGCTCGATAGTTTTCGGCAAGAGCTTCACGCAACTCAGGCAATCCCATCGAGGGACAATAATGCGTCGCCCCCTCGTCAATCGCTTGTTTTCCAGCCGCCAGCGCCGACGACGACGAGGGAAACGGGCTGTCGCCGATTTGCAACTCGATTACATCTTTGCCGGCAGCTTTCAGACGCTTCGCCACCGCCAACACGTCGAAGGCCGTCTCGGTCGTCAATCCTTGGGCAAACTGACTCAGGGCCACGGACATGAAACGCTCTCCCGGCCGGCACACGATCTTGGCGGATATTTAATGGGATCGGGCCGACGATGACCAACCGCTCGGTCGGCCCACCGAGTGCTGACCTGCTAGCGAGCCGAGATTGCTTGGGCCAACGGGCGGATCACCTGCGGGACGATGTGGGTGTCCACCATGTCTACGGCCAAGCGGCGTTGCTGGCGATACGACTCGACAAAACTGGCGGTGGGTTGCTTCCCCCAATATTGGCGGACCGTGAAAAAAACGCTTAATGCCGACTCGGGGTACTGTCCGGTCCGCACTTGATAGGCGTTGGTTCGGGTTTCGATGTGCAAACGGGCTTGCAAGCGGCACGACTCGTCCAACGCGAGAACGATCATCGGTTCAAAATTCAACACTTTGCTGCCCGGCAGCGAGAGCAAAGGTTCAAAGGGAGACCCGACCGCCAAGGCCTCGGCGACAACTTCGTCATGATTCCCCGCGTACATAAAGTCGAAGGCGAACACCACGTCAAGGGCCTCGACATCCAAAGCACTCAAATCCAAATGTGCCGGGGCCAATTCCAGGATGCGCTCAAAGGTCGTGTCCGCATCTTCCGACTGAGGCGGGTTGACATAACTCAAACTCAGCCGCCTCGACTCCATCGTCACCCAACGGTAACTCCCCGACTCGCGGTCCTCCTCCAAGCAAAATTCACCATTGTCCCGACGCTCGAAGTCAACCATCCGCGGAAACGACTTTTGCAAACTCTCAAAAAAATGGAGGACCGTTTCGCGTCCCGTCGGCAGATCCAGTTTGGTTTTCAGATGAACCGAGACGGCGAAATCTTCACAAAGCGAATGGTAATGTGTCATCGAATCGGACCTCCCAAAAAGATGACGAGCGATGAATCGGAGTGGTCCTTCGAGCAACCCCCGTTGGGGTTTGGACGAGCCATCTGCTCTTATTGTTCGCCGATCGGTCGATGAATACAAGACCTGTCAATCCGAACAAGTCTGATAAATTGGATGAGATGATGATTTTGGATAAAACAGCGAGGCCGACCGATGGGGTCTGCGACATGCCGAAACTGCCCATCGCTCGGCCTGGTTCCACGGACGTCGATCGGCTCGCCGTCAGCCCACTTTGGCCAGCTTCTGACCCGCAGGAATTCTCAAATTCGTCTGGTGCAGCCAGCGGCCAGCGTCCGGCGTGCCATGCCACCGCTGCAACGCGATCGAGGTGACATGCCGCCTTTCGTCCTCTTCTAAGATTTCTTGAAAGGCTTCGGCATAACCCGCGCGCACTTGGGTGGAACTCCGACCGAGGTAAATCAATGCCTCGGGTCGATCATCGAACACCGCCACGGCTCGCCAGCATTGAGGTTTGGACTCACTGTGGATGATCATGCGACGGACCCTCCATGGTCGGATACAATCGGGGAGATTCGGGACAGGGGACATCTTCTTCCCGGGTTGGTAACTTGTCAAGAGAAAACCGGGAAAAATCAAGAATCGGCTTCGCCATGTCCACCGCTCTCACCTTGGTGCCCAGTCGTTGGGGCACCATTCTCGCCCAAGCAACTGATCGAGGCATTATCCGACTTCAATTTCTCTCCACCGCCTCCTCGATCTGCGTCGACGAGAGCGACATGACACAAACCACACAAGCAACGCGAGCGGCTGAGCATCTCCAGCAGTTGAAGTGGCAACTCGCCGAGTTCTTCAGCAGCCGGCGTCGGTCGTTCGACGTGCCCTTGGACAGGCGAGGAACTGTCTTTCAGAGGCGGGTGTGGCAGGAGTTAGGCTGCATTCCGTATGGCGAGACGATTTCATATCGAGAATTGGCGCGTGCCATTGGGCATCCGCGTGCGGTTCGAGCCGTCGGCCAAGCAAATCGGTGCAATCCCATCTTAATTTTGGTTCCGTGTCATCGGGTGATTGCTGCGGATGGAACGTTGGGTGGCTACGCTGCGGGCGTCGAAATCAAGCGCGAATTGTTGGCGTTGGAGCGGGGAAGGTAACGGGAGAGGGCGGGCGGCCCTGCAATTTCCTCAGGCGCTATGACCGGACCCGAGGCGGAGACGGTGACGAAATTTCAAGAAAATTTCCTGATGCCAGGCGCGAAAAAATTTCGCTATAATCGCTCGAAAGCGGCTCCCAGCCCGCGCGCCACCCCGTGAGTTCCCGAGGTACTCGATGGTCAAAATCGCGCCGCGATACACGGCCATGCAGGTGATTCTTCTGGCCGCGGACGATCTGATGGCGCAAGGAATGGCCGAATTCAGTGAATGGGACCTGACCGTCGCAGCCTGGAACCGGGATCGCAACCGGTTCGGGCTGCGTGGGTATGCGCAGACGCATCCGGACCACAAGCGGGTCATGATGGAGATCATGGGCAAGAAGCCGCAAAACCCGCTGCACATGGGCTTCATGGAGAAGATTCGTCCCAATTATTATCGGCTCACTCCCTTGGGCCGGGCTGAAGCCGCCCGACTCCGCCGCGATCCAACCGCCAAATTGGAACGGACCAAAGAGTCCGACCCCGTCGAACCTGATCACTACGATCTGGTCAGTTGCTTCGTCAATCATTCGGCCTTCCGCCGATGGAAAGAAGACCCGGAAGAGCCGCGACGCTTCGCCGAGGCAGCAGCCTTCTTGGGAATCGATCCACGCGACAAAGGCTCGATCGTCTCTGCCCGCTTCCGCGAAGTCGTGCAGATTGTCCGCAGCGCCATCCGTTGGTGCAACAAGCATGACGTGGCATATCTCACCAAGAATCCATCACGGATGTTTCCACCCATCCATTTCCGCGACTTGGCGGAGTTGCTCGACTTCCTCCAAGCACTCTCGTACCGCTTCGAGCAGTTGGGCGGGATGCCCTGATCGATTGCTGACCCCGGAGAGGCTACGGCTTTCCGGGGCGTTTTGTTGGTCGGTTCCGCCGGCGTTGCCCACTTCGTCTCGATTTTCCTCGGGACGACCCATAGCTCCAGTCGCCAGACGCTATTGCCGACCGATCGCGGCTGGAGTATATTTCCCCTCTTGAACTTGTGTCTGAGGAAACGGGGAAGCTGGGCAAATCTTGCGGACGAGGGAATCAGCCGCATGCGCTTCCAACTTCTCGATCGAATCGTCACCTTCACTCCCGGTCAGTCGCTCGTTGGCTTGAAGCGTCTGACGGGGGCAGAGGAGTATTTAGCCGATCATTTCCCCGGGTTTCCGATCATGCCGGGGGTGTTACAGTTGCAAGCGCTGGTTGAAGCAGCAAGCTGGTTGCTTCGACTGACAGAGAATTATCGACACAGCGTGATTGTATTACGGGAGGTTAAAGCTGTTCGATTTGGCCACTTGATGCAGCCGGGCCGCGCGTTGACCATCACGGCCGAGTGGGTCCAACAACACGAAACCGGGACGACGTTTAAGGCGAAAGGAGAGGCGGAGGGAGTGGCGACGGTGAACGCCCAGTTCAGTTTGGCGGGCTACAACCTGGCAGATCGGAACCCGGTCTGGGCGGACCGCGACGAACGCCTGATTCGGCACTGGAAATCCTTATATCAATTACTGAGTGGCGAATTGAGGCTGAACGCGGGTTAAACGAAAGGAACGACCCAACGAGCGAAAGGCGACGACGAGAAGAGCCATGCAGTTGCAGGATCAGGTGGCGTTGGTGACGGGCGGCAGCCGGGGGATCGGTCGGGGGATCGTCCAGGCGTACTGCCGAGAGGGAGCGAAGGTCGCATTTGTGTATCGCAGCGACCAGGCGGCGGCGGATGCGTTGGTGACGGAGTTGCAGGAGCGGGGCGGACAAGTGAAGGCGATTCGAGCCGATGTCGCGGACCCTCTGGCGCCGGCTCGTGTCTTCGAGGAGATGAAATCCGCGTTTGGCGAAGGGATCGACATTTTGGTGAATAATGCCGGGGTGATTCGTGACGGATTGTTTGTGCGGATGAGCGAGGAAGATTGGACGACGGTCATTGACACGAATCTGAACGGTTTGTTCCGCTTCACGCGATTGGCCGCTGAAATGATGTTCCGCAATCGGAAACGACCGGGCAAGATCATCAGCATTAGCAGTGTGGCGGCCGATCATGTCAACGTCGGGCAGGTGAACTACGCCGCCAGCAAGGGAGCGGTGAATGCATTCACGCGTGCCTTGGCGCGAGAATTGGCGGGGCGGGGGATCACCGTCAATGCCATCGCGCCGGGGTTTATTGGGACGGACATGAGTCAGGCTGTGTTGAACCTGGTCGGCGATAAGATCGATAAACTTATCCCGGCCAAACGAGTGGGGACACCGGAAGACATCGCTGCCGTGGCCGTGTTCCTGGCCAGCCCGGCAGCATCGTACATCACCGGCCAGGTCATCACCGTTGACGGCGGTCTCAGCCTGGGCGTGCCGTCAATGTAAATCGGGGAGTTCGCTCCTCCATCGGAAACTGGGTCTTACTTCAACGGGGATGCACGAATGCTGACGCAAGAAGACATTTATCGAAAGGTCTCCAATACTCTCGTCGAAGCCTTGAACGTTGATGAAGAGGAGATCAAGCCCGAGGCGACGCTCCAAGGCGATCTCGGAGCCGAGTCGATCGACTTCCTCGACATTGTCTTCCGCTTGGAGCGCGAGTTCGGCATCAAGATCCCACGCGGCGAATTGTTCCCGGAGTCCATTTTCCAAGGCGACCCGGAGATGGTGCAAAATGGCAAGGTGACCGACAAAGGCATGGCCGAGCTGCGTGCCAAGATGCCCTTCGCCGATCTCAGTAAGTTCGAGAAAAGCCGCGACTTGAACCAGATCAGTGATCTCTTCACCGTCGAATTGATCACCCGCTATGTTCAAGGTAAGTTGGCGAATAGCAACGGAACCAAGTAGCGACTCTCGCCCCGGAAGGCGGGGAGTCCGGCGCGTCCGGGGGACGAGGAGTCCCCGCCCCTTCGCATCATGAATAAGGATCGCCCCGCTCGCCGCCTATGCGCTGGATCTGGATCGATCGATTCCTCGAGTTTCGTCGCGGTGAGTTGGCCCGTACCGTCAAACAACTCAGCCTTGCGGAAGATCTGTTCGCTCATCATTTTCCCGATTACCCGGTGATGCCGGCGACTCTGCTCCTGGAAGGACTGGCGCAGACCGGGGGCATCCTTGTGGGGGAAGTCAACGACTTCCGCGAGAAGGTCATCCTCGCTAAGATCACCAAAGCCCGATTTCAGCGCGAAGCCCTGGCCGGTGAGGCCGTGGTCTTCGAGACGACTGTGCAATATGTGCGCCCCGAAGGCGCTTGCGTGGCCGGCCGCGTCCTGATCGACGACGTCCTCATCGGCGAAGCGGAGATCACCTTCGCCCATCTCGACCAGTCGCGGTCGCAGCAAGTGTTCGGCGATCGGAACTTCGTCTTCAGCGGTGAACTGAAAACGTTGTTGGAGAGCGTGCGACCGAGTTGACGGGCACCGTGGGTGACACGGAACCGCCCGACTCCAACTGACCCCAGAGACGCGAGCAATGGCTTCATCCCGGCGTGCGGTGATCACCGGCTGTGGCTTGCTCACGCCCATCGGCTCGGAGACTTCCTCCATCTGGGATGCTCTCGTGCAAGGCCGATCCGGTATCGCCCCTATCTCCGCCTTTGATCCCTCTCGACTCCCTTGCCGCATCGCCGGCGAAATCCCTGACTTCAATCCCCGAAAACACCTCGACAACAAAGTCGAACACGAGCGATCCATCGGCAAAAGTCTGAAGCTGATGGCTCGAACCATTCAACTCGGTCTGATCGCCGCCAAATACGCCATGCGCGACGCCGGGTTTCAACGGGGCAGCTACGAACCGACTCGCTTCGGGGTCGTGTTCGGCTCGGCCATGATCGCCATCGAAATCAACGATATCGTCGGTGCCTCGCAGGCAGCCACTTCGGCAGGTGACGGGTCGGTCGATCTGCTCCGTTGGGGTGAATCGGGAATTGACACCATCGAACCGACTTGGATGCTGAAATTTCTGCCCAACATGGCCGCTTGCCATATCTCGGTCATGTACGATCTGCAAGGCCCCAGCAATAGTATCACGCTCGATGATGTCGCCAGCTTGAACGCGCTGGGCGAGGCGTATCGGCAGATCGGCCGCGGACAAGCCGACGCCTTCCTTGTAGGCGGGGCCGACAGCAAAATCTCGTTATTGAGCATGGCACGACATCAACTGTTCCTGCCTCTTTCCCGCCGAAACGACCAGCCCGCCGAGGCTTGCCGACCCTTCGACCGCGACCGGGATGGCATGGTCCTGGGAGAAGGGGCAACGGTGCTGGCCGTGGAAGAGTTGGAATCGGCTCGACGGCGGGGGGCGCGGATATTCGCTGAAATCGTTGGCTTCGCGAGCACCTTTGATGCACGACAGGACGGTACGGGTCTGGCCCGAGCCATCCGCTTGGCTCTTGCAGAAGCCGGCATCGCTCCGGATGACTTGGACCATGTCAATGCTCACGGTTTGGGGGTCGTGGACCTGGATCGACGCGAGTCCCGAGCGCTTCGCCAGGCGCTGGGGTCAGCCGCCGATCGTGTCCCGCTTTTCGCCGCCAAGGGAGCAATCGGGAACTTGGG
>CAKZUU010000211.1 GCA_937922175.1 uncultured Gemmataceae bacterium | reverse complement strand
GCTCATCGCCACGGTATCCGTGCGAATCTGGATTTGCTCGGACAAGAGCGGAATCGCCTCATCGATTCCCTGCGGTGAGTCGATTCGAAGTTCATATTTCTCGCCCGCAACGGGAACGAAACGAAAGGCTCCCAACCCTTGATTCGCCCCCGGCTGCGTGTCGTCGCTGAGGGTTTCCACCGAGGCAACGGCTTCGCCCTTTGAATTCACGAGTCGGCCGCGTAACTGCGCTGGTCGATCAAGCGAGGTTCGAGCCTGGAAATAGACGCGATTCGGCACATCAGCGACCAACTCGCCGCCCTCGGGGAAAAACTCCACAAAGACTTTCTTTAACACGATCGGAATCGGCTTCTGGATGGCTTCAACCGCGCCGCCGTCGGTCAACGTCACGGTCAGAGTAGCGCGCCCCCGGTCGATCTTCCGAGGCAACTCAAAGCGGAGAGTGACTCGTCCGGTCGCATCGACGGGTCCGAGCGGTTGAGCGACCACGGCTTGGTCGTCGATTTGGGCGACCGCCGATGCAACCTGTATTCCCTCGACAGGGCCGGCATCTCCTGCTCGACGAACTTTCACCTGGACCAGAACTTCATCACCCGGGCCATAGGTCGCACGATGGAAATCCAGATCTTTTTCCAATCGATCCGGCGTGTAGCGCGTGACGAGAAACTTCCGCTTTTCCGCGAGAAAACGATTCTTCGCCTCTGCAACTGTCAAGGTGTATTCGCCACCCTCCGAGTCTTCCGGAATCGAAAACTCGCCGACACCGACGCCGCGCACCGGCTTCTGGTCGGGGCCGAGGATCTTTTTCGCCTCGGCATCGTTCACCAGTTTGACAATCTGGCTGCTCCCTTCGTGCCGATGGATTTCAGCTCCGGCAGGATTCTGGATCGTAAAGATCAGATGGAAATCTTCGTCCGGCGGAAGCAAATTGGCTCGGTTCAGCGTGAGGGAACGGTAGTACACGGTTTGCCCAGGTTGATACAGGGGTTTATCCGTCGCCAAATGGGTCAGATAACGTGGCGATGCCCACGAGAGTCGCTCATTCAATTCGCCTCGAACCTGGCCCTGGCCCGAGGCCGTGATGTCCAACGCGATCGGCGTGTTCAACCGAATCGGCAAATCCGGCGGCAGATGAAGGGTATAAACTCCCTGGCTGATGACGTCCTTCTCTTCGTACAGAACACTCTGATCTTCACCCAAGACGCGGATGTGAAGCTTGGCGGAGACGGGATTCCTTTGTTGGCGGCCCAAGGTGGCGACTTGAAAGTGATTTGGTGCCCCGGGTTGAATCGCCTCGGGGCCTGACACTTCGAGGATCAGCTGTTGATTGGCCAGTTCCTCTTCGAGGGCTTGGAGCTTCTCCTGCTGTTGTTCGTTGAGTTTCTGGATTTCGCGTTGGATCTGCTCGGTTCCGCGGGTGACTTCCAACTGCTGTTCATCAATCGAAGCCGTTAAGGCACGCCGATCCCGAACGACGTCCTGATATTTTTGTTGTGCGGCGAGGAAGGCCCGTTCGGCTTCGATGGCTTGCCGCCCGAAACGTCCAAGCGGCTGGGCACCGAGAAGAACGGCCACGAGGACCGAAGCGGCGACCAACCACGGAACAATGCGCCATCGGCGTGCTGGGACAACGGGGCGTGCCGCTTTGCCGGGGGCCGACAGTGCGTCGTGAGCAGGCGGCTGGAAAACGACGGCCGGGAAGGGCTGCCGCGCTGCTTGGGCCAAGAGTTCCTTGACGCGGCGTAAACGAGCTTGGGCCTCGGGCGATTGATTGAGGAATTCCCGAACCGCCCGCGCCTCCGCTTCGTCCAGGAGATCGTAGGCGAAGTCGAGCATCAACTCATCGAATCGTTCGGGCGTGATCATGGATCAATTCCTCCCCTCATCGAAATCCGACGCAGGTCGAGTCGGCGTGTCGGTCAGGTCAGGATTTTGCGCAGTTTTTGCAAGGCACTGCGCATTTGAGTCTTCACCGTTCCCACCGGAGCGGAGCGCATTTCCGCAATTTGTTCATAGGTAAACCCTCCATTTTGCCGAAGGAGGAATACTTCTTTTTCTTCGGTGCGGAGCTCGAGGATGGCACGCTGGAGTCGTTCAAGGGCTTCCTGATCCTCGAGAGCCTTGGTGGGGGGAACATCACGGGCCGCACGCATGAGCTCATCTCCTGCCAAGGGACGAGATTTCCGACTCCATCCAGAGCGTTGCATGTCTCGGGCGGTATTCAACCCGATGCGGAAGATCCAGGCCCGAAGGTTTTGAATTTGTCCGACATCGGCACGATTTCGCCAGCACTTCAAGAAGGTGTCTTGAGCCGCGTCCTGGGCATCTTCCGCGTTTCCGAGCAGGTACATCAGGGTGCTGACCAGTTCATCTCGGTTGTCCTGAAAGGCGCGGAGGAGCAGGGCGTCGGCCGCGGTGGCCGCCGTCTCGTCGGGTATCCCTCCCACCAGCCGGGTGGCGCCGACATCGCTCATGACACTACTCTTATGACGGTTCGGACACCGCAGGCGATTGGCCCACGCTCCCAAATTCTCCCACCGCTGCCTGCGGCGCATGCTAAGCGACTCCGCATCGGCTGACAAGCGGTGACAAGGCTCCCTTTATCTCGCCGTCGCTCTCCCGTTGAGACCGCTGCCCGCTTCCATATGAATCCCTTGAGGACGCATGAAATCAGGTGCGATTATGCCGAAATTCGACAAAGTCGAGAACCAGGTCGATTTCCCTGTTCTGGAGCGGCAGCTCCTGCAATTCTGGGATACAATCCGGGCTTTTGAGAAGCTGCGGGAGAAAAATCGAGGAAAGCCCCGGTGGTCGTTCCTTGACGGTCCGATCACTGCCAACAACCCCATGGGCGTCCATCACGCCTGGGGCCGAACCTACAAAGACGCCTTTCAGCGCTATTTCGCCATGACTGGCCATGAGCTGCGTTACCAAAACGGGTTCGATTGTCAGGGTCTATGGGTTGAGGTCGAAGTCGAGCGTGAACTCCAACTGCAAAGCAAACGCGACATCGAAAACTTGATCCCCGGTGACCGTTTCGCCAGCATCGATCGCTTCGTCACCCTCTGTAAACAACGCGTCGATCGTTTCGCTCGGATTCAGACGCAGCAGTCCATCCGTTTGGGCTACTGGATGGATTGGGACCGGACCGACGACGACTGGGCGAAATCACCCGATCGGCGAAAATCGTATTTCACCATGTCGGAGGAGAACAACTACACGATCTGGGCGTTCTTAAAGAAATGCCACCAACGGGGGCTGATCTACCGCGCCTTTGATGCCATGCCGTGGTGCCCTCGCTGCGGCGTCGGACTGAGCGAAATGGAGGTGAAGGAAGGCTACAAACAGACCACGCACCAATCCGTCTTCGTCAAGTTTCCCTTGCGGGCGCGGGGGGTAGCGGAATCGTCGGCCAAAGAGTTCCTCCTCGTTTGGACGACCACGCCTTGGACGTTATCCAGCAACGTCGCGGCGGCCGTCAATCCCGATTTGCCCTACCTCCGCGTGCGGTTGAGAGATGAGGTCTACTATTTGGGTCGTGAGGCGTTCAGGGCGATCCGCTCGGCCGAAGGCCCCTCGGATGACGAAATCGAGATCGACGTGGATCGGCCCGAAACGGGCAAGATCGGCCAGCCCCGGCTTCGGACGATCGAGCAATTTTTCAAGGAGAAAGCGAAGCAAGGGTACGAGATTCTCGGCGAACTTCTCGGGTCGGAGATGGTGGGATGGGAGTACGATGGTCCATTCGACGATGTCCCGGCACAGCAACACCCGGCGGGTTTTCCGCAAGATTTGGCCGACGTCGTGAAACGCCAAAAATGGGCACCCAGCCTCTCGGGGAAACAAGCCCACCGCGTGGTGCCCTGGAAGGACGTCGGGGCGACCACCGGCACCGGGATTGTCCATATCGCCCCGGGGTGCGGCCAGGAAGACTTCCAGTTAGGCAAAACACATGGACTGCCGCCCATCGCCCCTTTGGACGAAGCGGGGGTCTTTCTTGCGGGGTTCGGAGAATTGACCGGCCGGTCGGCATCCGATCCCGCGACCGCTGCCTGGATTATCGAGGATTTGAAGCGCCGGGAGCTTCTCTTCGCTGTCGAGGGGTACTCCCACAGCTATCCGCATTGCTGGCGCTGTAAGACGGAGTTGCTGTTTCGCCTGGTCGACGAATGGTTCATCGACATGAAGTGGCGGGATGAGATCATGGCGGTCACCCGCCAAGTGCGGTTTCTGCCGGAGGCGATCAACGGCATGGCTCGAGAACTGAAATGGCTCGAGCAAATGCACGACTGGATGATCTCGAAAAAACGCTTCTGGGGCTTGGCATTACCCATCTGGGTGTGCGAAGAGTGTTCCGCCTTCGATGTGATCGGCAGTCGAGCGGAACTGCAGGGCCGGGCCATCGAGGGGTGGGAACAATTCGACGGACACACGCCGCATCGGCCTTGGATCGATCTCGTTAAAATCCGCTGCGTCTGCGGCGGGAAAATGTCGCGAATTCCGGATGTGGGGAATCCGTGGTTGGATGCCGGCATCGTGCCGTTTTCCACCATGGGTTATACCCATCGCGGTCAAAAGGAATTGCCGCCGGGCATCCCCCGTTGGGAGGATTGGTTTCCTGCCGATTTCATCACCGAAAGTTTCCCTGGACAATTCCGGAACTGGTTTTACGCCATCTTGGCCATGAGCACCATGATGGAGAACCGTCCCCCCTTCAAGACGCTCTTGGGTCATGCGACGGTTCGAGACGAACGCGGCGACATCATGAGCAAATCCAAGGGCAATGCCATCGAATTCAACGAAGCAGCCGATCGAATGGGCGCCGATGTGATGCGATGGTTGTATGCTCGGACGAATCCGGCACAGAACATCAATTTTGGATACGGCCCGGCCAACGAGATTCGGGCGAAGTTCCACCTGAAGTTGTGGAACAGCTACGCCTTCTTCGTGAATTATGCGCGGCTCGATCGTTTCGACCCCGATGGGCCGCGGATTCCCGTGGGCCAACGCCCCGACATCGATCGATGGATTCTCAGCGACTTGCAACGGCTGATCCAGCTCGCCCGCTCCGCATTCGAAGACTTCGATCTGATGCGCTTTTGCCTCGAGACAGAGCGTTTCGTTGACGACAAATTGAGCAACTGGTACATCCGCCGAAATCGCCGACGATTCTGGAAGAGCGAGGCGGGGGCCGACAAACTTGCCGCGTATCAGACGCTTTACGAGGTTCTCACGACCCTTTGCCGACTGATCGCGCCGGTGACACCATTCCTGGCCGAAGCGATGTGGCAGAATCTCCGCCGCGATTCAGACCCGGAAAGCGTGCACCTGTGCGATTACCCCGTCGTGGATGAAACACTTGTGGATGACACGCTCTCCGACGACATGGAAACGCTGTTCGCTTTGGTCGCACTGGGGTCGGCGGCACGAAACGAAGCGAAGCTGAAAGTTCGGCAACCTCTGGCCGAGATTCGGGTCGGACCGGAGAAACTCGTAGCTCCGGTTGTTCAGCGGTTTGGCCATCAATTGCTCGACGAGCTCAACATCCGCCGGATTCAGGTCGCAGCGGATGCGGAGGGACCATTACGTCGGCCCCGACTGATGCTCATCAAAAAGTCCGCAGCGCCGAAGTTGGGACCGCATTGGAAGTCGGCTGAGGATCGTCTCGCCGCGGCTCCCGTCGATGCCGAGAGTCTGGCTACCTATCGCAACCATGGACTGACGGTAGAAGGGCGCGATGGTCCGATCACCCTGAAGTTCCACGAAGATTTCGAGGTGCAATATGAGAATCCGCCGGGTTGGGTCGGCGCCACCGATGGAACGGTCGAAGTTTTGCTCGACACGCGCATCACTCAAGAGTTGAAGCTTGCGGGACTGGCTCGCGAAATCGTGCGACACATTCAAGAACTGCGGAAATCGGCAGGTTTGGAGATGGAGGATCGAATTCGACTCGTGTTGCAAACAGAAAAGCCGCTGCTGCAACAGGCCATCCTGGCTCATCGCGACTACATTGGGACAGAGACCTTGACCGCCGATTGGCCGACAAACTTGGAGCGACCCGCCGCACAGGTTGATGTCGCGATCGAAGGGAACGAATTGAAAATCCGCTTGGCGAGAGTGTAAGCCGCCGGACCTCATTGCCAAAGCGAGCAGTGCCGTGGAATCGGCCGATTATCCCCAACGATTCGCGGCATCTCGCTGAACCCCCTTGGTCAGGAAGGTCGAGTCATCGGCAAATGATTCACGAAGACGATTCGCCACGGCCGAATGTCCCATCGGACAAAGACGCCGTGCACGCAAAATGGATCGGCTCGGAGCCAAGATTCGACCTGCTCCGCGGATTCGGCCTCGTACACGATGCAGGCTCCGCTATCATCCTCGAAGGGTCCGGCCAGCACGAGCCGACCTTCGTCGTAGAGACGATTCAGATACTCGCGGTGTGCGGGTCGAACCGCCGCGATCTGAGCATTGTCGGTCGTGTAGGTGATGAGGGCGGCAAATCTCACGACGCGACCTCCCTCATCGACATTTGAGTGACAGGCCGCTCGACTTTGGCACGAAACCAGTCCTCGGCGCCGAACATCATCGCGGTGCAACCGAAATCGCCGGCTAAGGTAAACAGCAGGAAGATCAATCCCTGCGCATAACATGTCAGCAATCCGGACAGATTCGCCTCATACAACACCGGCCCGGAGCCAAAGGGGCTGAGTCGA
>CAKZUU010000210.1 GCA_937922175.1 uncultured Gemmataceae bacterium | reverse complement strand
TCTCACATCGCGTGCGGGCGGCAGCTCGTCGACTTCTCCTCTGATGCCCCAACCGGAAGAGCGAAACGAAGAGTTCGCCCGCCGCTCCGGAGATTTGAATCTTGAAAAAGTCGATCCGAAAAAGCTGCGAGAACTTTTCCAGAAATATAACCTGACTGACCAAGAATACCAGGATTGGTTAGCGCAACAGAAGGAAAAGGAACAACGAACAACTCGCTCAGCGAAGGCGGGCGACGATCGAGCGGCCGATCGCTCGAAAGGCGGGCTGAACACGGGAATTCGTCGGGTCGAGCGCCCTCAAGATGCTCAAGGCGGCAAATTGTCAGTTGGTAACACAGGGCAAGCTCCGCCTGAGTATCGTAAAGCGGCTGAGCGTTTTGCCGAGTTGTTGTCCAAACCGCCCGACCCGAAGTCGAAATAAAAGACACAGTGCTCGTCGGATTTGGGGCTTCCCCTCGAGTCGATCGTCGAAAGAGTCTCGATGCACCGCTACCTCGTGTCGTTTGACCCCAAACGGGTCGGACACCATTTCACAGACGTGCTCATCATCGGAGGAGGAATCGCGGGGCTCCGCGCTGCCTTGGAGATGCCGGCTGACGTGGATGCGTTGGTGGTGACAAAAGATCAGATTCGGGAATCCAACAGTACCTATGCCCAAGGAGGAATCGCCGGGGTCTTATCTCCGGAAGACCGTTTTGAAAATCACGTTGAGGATACGCTGACGGCTGGAGCGGGGTTGTGTGATCGAACTGTTGTCGAACATGTTGTTCGCGAGGCACCGGCACAGATTCACGATTTAATTCGCTTCGGCGTGCAATTCGATTTGAAGAATGGCGAGTTAGCGTTGACGCGCGAGGGCGGCCACAGTCATCCCCGCATCGTGCATGCGCTGGGCGATGCCACGGGCTTCGAGGTGATGCGGGCTATCATCGCCCGGGTGAGAGCGATGCCGAACGTGCGGATTTGGGACGACACATTTACCTTGGATCTGTTGACGGATCGGGGTCGATGCGTCGGGGCCGTCCTGCACCGTCGCGGCGAGACGATCCTGGTATGGGCGCGAGAGACGATCCTGGCGTCGGGTGGGGCGGGGATGGTTTATCGGGAGACGACCAATCCACCAGTGGCCACGGGGGATGGCATGGCGGCGGCTTGGCGGGCCGGCGCCGAACTCCGGGACCTGGAATTTGTCCAGTTTCATCCGACCGTCTTGTACGTGGCGGGGGCCGCTCGGTCTCTCATTACCGAGGCCGTGCGTGGCGAGGGAGCCTATCTTCGAGACAAGAACGGCCATCGATTCATGCTCGACGTCGACCCTCGGGCCGAGCGGGCCACCCGAGACGTCGTCTCGCAGGCCATCTTTCGGTGCATGGAGCGCACGCAGCATCCCAATGTCTACCTCGATATGACCCACCTCGACCCGGATATGGTGCGTCACCGTTTCCCTGGGATTGATCGTGTGTGTCGATCGTTTGGCTTGGATATTACCCGCGACCTGATCCCAGTACGCCCGGGAGCTCACTATTGCCTTGGCGGAGTGACGGTCGATATCGAGGGTCGAACGACGTTACCGGGCTTGTGGGCTGCCGGTGAAGTTACCTCCAGCGGTTTACACGGGGCGAATCGTCTTGCGTCCAATAGCTTGTTGGAAGGACTGGTCTATGGCACGAGTTGTGCGCGGGGAGCCGTTGCGGAGGTGCGTCGGTCGCCCCAGACCTGGTCCGTGCTCCCCTTGCAGTATAATGTCGCTCAGGGAGACGAGTCCGCGCTGGATGTCGCGGACATCACCAACTCTCTTCGATCGTTGATGGTCCGGCACATGGGAATTGTGCGCGAGCGGCGGCGGTTGGAGGAGGCGCAACGCGATGTCGCCTTCTGGTGCCGTTACGCGCTGGCCCGCGAATTCCACGACCGGAGCGGTTGGGAATTGCAAAACATGCTCACCGTCAGTCAACTCATGATCGGCTCGGCACTGCGACGCGAAGAATCGCGTGGTTGCCATTTCCGCAGCGATTTTCCCCAACGTGATGACGAGCATTGGCAGCGGCACCTCGTTTGCCCTCCCTTCCCCGGTTGCTGACGATTCCCGACTCCCCCGGTAAGATGGACGACGGTTTTGCCGGTCCGCAGGTGCGTTCATGGCCAACCCGTACAGCGCCATCCCTTCAGTCCACGAACTTCTCGAATCTCCCGAGTTGGTCGAGGCGGCAAAATCGACTCCCCGTCATCTTCTGATTCAAGCCATTCGGAAGGTGCAAAATCGCATTCGTTCCTTCGTCACTTTGGGGAGGCCGGTCCCCGAACTTGATGTCATTTTGGAGATGGTCGTTGAGGAGACGAGGCTGATTCAGATCCTGGGCCTTCGTCAGGTCATCAACGCCACGGGAATCATTTTGCATACGAACCTGGGGCGTGCGCCCCTGGCGGAGGCCGCGGCCCAAGCCGCATACCGAGCGGCCCGCTCTTACGTGAATCTCGAAGTGGACCTGACCACGGGGAAACGCTCGTCACGGCAGGAAGTGGTCCGGAAACTCTGGGTCGATTTGACCAACGCCGAGTCGGCCACAGTGGTGAACAATTGCGCAGCCGCCACCGTGCTTGTTTTGCGGACGTTGGCCGCCGGGAGAGAGGTCATCGTCTCGCGGGGGCAATTGATCGAAATTGGCGGAAGTTTTCGGATTCCCGAAATCATGGCGGTCAGCGGCGCGACCCTGCGCGAAGTCGGCACGACAAATATCACTCGGATTGCCGACTACGAACGCGCCATTACCTCCCAGACGGCCGCCTTGATGCGTGTTCACACGAGCAATTACCGCATTCACGGTTTTACGCAAAGCCCCACGTTGCGAGAGCTCGTCGACTTGGGACGCCGGGCAAAATTGCCCGTCATCGATGACATCGGCAGCGGTGCTCTCTTTGATTTCTCGCGCGAGGTCTTTGCGACGGAACCTCGGATTCTCTCGAGTATCGAGGCGGGAGCCGACTTGGTATTATTCAGCGGCGATAAACTTTTCGGAGGTCCCCAGGCAGGTATTATTCTGGGACGAAAAGAATTGATCGACCGACTCGAACGTGATCCGCTGATGCGTGCCTTTCGCGTCGATAAGATGACGCTCGCGGCCATGCAGGCGACGTTAGAGCTGTACTACACTTCGCAGACCGCTCGGGCATCGATCCCCGTGCTGCGAATGATTCACACCTCGGTCGAGGATTTGCGCACACGGGCCGAGCATCTGGCGCAGCGTCTGGCCGCCCTCCCGGACATGACAATCGAGACCCGCGACGGAGTGTCGTTGATCGGTGGAGGATCCTTACCGGAGGAGGAGATGCCCACTTGCATCGTCAACATCGCCACCCCGGATGTTCCCGAAGATCGTCTGGCGGAAAAATTACGACTCGGGGATCCGGCGGTGCTGACCTGTTTGCGCGATGGGAGGGTCCGTCTGGATATGCGGACGGTCTTTCCCGAGCAAGATGGCGACCTGGTCGATGCGGTGGGACGTGCGATCAGTTCCTTGCGATCGTCGAATCTCGCTGATCACCGCGACGAGGACGAGAGCAGGGACGAGTGAGACCTTCAACACTCAGACAATTTGTGCTCGTCGGAGGGAAGACAATGTTTCGTTGTGTGAGCTTCTTCTTCCTCCTCGGCTCCTCGACCCTTTGGGCGCAACCAATCGTAAATCCGCCACCGCACTACGCGGATGTGGTCGAACGCATCTCGAAACTAATCGAGCACGAACTGGTTGCGAAGAGGTTGCCCGCGTTGTCGATTGCCCTCGTGGACAATCAAACGATCGTCTGGGCAAGGGGCTTCGGCTACACCGACCCGGCGCGTCAAAAACCGGCGTCGGCGGAGACAATTTATCGCGTGGGGAGCGTCTCCAAACTGTTCACCGACATCGCCGTGATGCAACTCGTTGAGGCCGGCCATCTTGACCTCGACACACCGGTCACCAAATATCTCCCGGAGTTTCAGCCCAAAAATCCCTCGGACAAGGCGATCACGCTCCGGCAACTGATGACACACCGCTCGGGTTTGGTCCGAGAACCTCCGGTTGGCAATTATTTCGACTCCCGTCATTTATCGTTGGCTGACATGGTCAAGAGCCTGAACACGACCGAATTGGTCTACCCGCCAGAAACAAAGACCAAGTATTCCAACGCGGGGGTGGCGGTGGTCGGCTACGTCCTGGAGAAAATGCAAAACGAGCGGTTTGCGACCTATGTCCGCCGAAAGATTCTCGAACCGATGGGGATGCGTCGCAGCTTCTTCGAGCCGGATCCTGCCTTGATGGGTGATGTCGCTTACGCCATCATGTGGACGCTTCACGGTCGTGAATTTCCCGCTCCGACGTTCGAGCTGGGAATGGCCCCCGCCGGTTGCATGTATTCGACTGTCCTCGATTTAGCTCGTTTTCTGACGGTGTTGGCGGCCGGCGGCCGAGGTTTGCTCAAGCCGGAAACTCTTCAAGAAATGTGGCGCCCCCAATTTGCTCCCCCCGATGCTAAAACCGGGATCGGCTTGGGATTCTTCATCGATCAACTTCAAGGGCGACGGCGTGTCGGCCACAACGGAGCGATGTACGGTTTCGCCACCGAATTCGCATTTCTGCCGGAGGAAAAACTGGGGGTCGTGGTGGCGATCTCCTGTGATTGTGCCAATCCGGTCGCTCACCGGGTTGCGGACGACGCCTTAAAAGCGTTGCTCGCTCGACGAGAGGGCAAGCCGCTGCCGGCGTTCGTTACGACCGAACCCGTCTCGGAGGAATGGCGCCATCGGCTGCGGGGTACTTGGGTCGACGAGAAAACCCAGCGGGTCTACACCGTCCAAGATGCCGGTCGGCGAGTCTGGCTTTGGCCTCATCGAGGCGGGGTGCGGGTGGAACTTCGGCAAGTAGGGAACGAACTCATCACAGACGACCGGTTGGGCTTCGGAATGCGGATCGAATGGATCGATGGTCGGCCACATGTCGATGGCCAACCGTGGAACCGCCGCAACGGCGAGTCGCCCCCGCCTCCGCCTCCGGAACGTTGGAAAGGTTTGATCGGCGAGTACGGCGAGGACCACAATATCTTGTACATCCTTGAATGGGATGGTCGACTCGTCGCGCTCATCGAATGGTTCTTCATCTACCCGCTGAAGGAGATTAACGACAACGTCTTCCAATTTCCGGAGTTTGGTTTGTACCACGACGAGAAACTGATCTTTGAACGAGACGCCCGGGGGCGTGCGACGAAAGTGATTGCCGCCAGTGTCCCATTCCATCGTCGCTCGTTGGACAGCGAGGACGGGAAGACGTTCCGGATCCAGCCTTCGCGGCAGCTCGAAGGATTGCGCAAAGAAGCCCTCGTGGCGATCCCTCCGAGAAACGCCGGCGATTTGCTCCCACCCGATCTCGTGGATGTGACGACAGTGGAACCGGGCATCAAATTGGATATTCGCTATGCGGGAGAGAATAATTTTCTGAGCACGCCCTTGTACTCGTCCGCTCGGGCGTTTTTACAACGTCCCGCCGCCGAAGCTTTGGCCCGAGTGCATCGTCAATTGACCGAGAAAGGTTATGGACTGCTCGTTTACGACGCCTATCGCCCTTGGTACGTCACATACATGTTTCGCGAGGCCACGCCGGCGAAGTGGCATCACTTCGTGGCTGATCCGAAGCAGGGGTCGCGACACAATCGTGGCTGCGCCGTCGATCTGACTCTCTACGACGTGAAGACGGGGCAGGCCGTCGAGATGGTCGGCGGCTATGACGAGTTTTCTGACCGATCGTATCCGGACTATTTCGGAGGGACCTCACGCCAGCGTTGGCACCGCGACCTGTTGCGACGTGCCATGGAGGCCGAGGGATTCTCGGTCTACGAGGCCGAATGGTGGCATTTCGATTACAAGGATTGGCGGCGATATCCCATCCTCAATAAGGCCTTTGAGGACTTGCCTTGATCTAGCGCAACCGGAAACAGAGGTCTGGCAGAGTTCTCGGCGTTAATTGGCGTTGCGATGAACGAAGCCATGCCACGCGGTCATCCACAAGATGCGCAGGTCAAGCCAAGGGTTCCAATGCGTGATGTAATACAGATCATACTCGACCCGTTTTCGGAGTGAGGTGTTGCCGCGCCAACCGTGGACCTGAGCCCAGCCGGTGATTCCGGCTTTGACGCAGTGCCTCGCCATGTAGTTCGGAATGGATCGGCTGAATTGATGGATGAACACCGGCCGCTCTGGTCGCGGGCCGACCAAGCTCATGTCGCCTTTTAAAACATTGATCAGTTGCGGCAACTCATCGAGGCTGGTTCGTCGGAGGAACGCGCCCAAACGGGTCCGCCTCGGGTCATCTTTTTTGGCCCAGATCGGCCCGGTTTGCGCCTCGGCGTCAACACACATCGTTCGGAATTTGAGCATCCAGAAGGGGCGGCCATTCAAGCCGCACCGCTCTTGGCGGTAAAAAATCGGACCGGGACTGGTCAACTTGATCACCGCTGCGACCGCGGCCATTAGGGGCGACAGCAGGATCAATCCCAAGAGCGAAAGGGTCACGTCCATCACTCGCTTGACGACGACATTCAAGCCGAAATGAGGGCTTTCTCGGAGTCCAACGACGGGCAAGCCATCGAGATTCGTTGTCGTCAGAGACAAGCCCGCGAGATTTGGAACATCGGCAATCAATCGCACCTCGACCAGGCTCCGGGAGAGGATTTCAAAAACTCTTCGTGCTCCGTCGAGCCGGTTCAGTGGTAGAGCGATGAATACATGTTCGATCTTCAGTTCGTCGACCAATCGAGGAAGGTCCGAGACGGCTCCGAGAACGTTCAGATCGTTGGCGAAGCGGTTGGGCCGATCTTCGATGAACCCGACCGTACGGATGCCCATCCAGTTGGCGTTTCGCAAGGCCTGGGCTGCCTTGCGTGCCGTTCGACCGGTTCCGACGATCAAAGCATTACTGTTGTTGAATCCTCGCTGGCGCAACTTTCGCACTGCCGACCAAGTGATTCGCCGCATCACGAGAATGCCGAAGATGCTTAAAAAGGAGAACAAGGCCATCGTCAGACGGGATTGGTAAGCATCGCGGCGGAAGAAATTGGCCGCCATCATGAGCAGAGAAAGAAGCACGACCCCTTTGATAACGGCAACCATCTCCTCCCGAAAACGTCGCAGACGATGGATTTCATATTGGCCGACGAGACGATACGAAACAAGCGAGAAGATCGCAACCAATGGTAGATAGTCGATGCAATCACGGAACTCGGCTCGTCCTTTGAACATCGGGACCAGCCCGGAGTCGAAGCGGACGAGATAAGCGCTGATCCATGCCACAAGCGTGATCGAGAAATCACAGACGATAAACCAGGCACAAAGAGGTTGAGTCAACCGCTTGATCATGGCTCCGATCCCTGGAGACGTCGCCTCCCTTCCGTGGCTCGGCCAGGCGATCGCCGGGCTAGGTTTTACCACGGCGATTGATTTGTCGTCAAGATGAGCGGTTTGGGCAAATCGTTGGCGTCAGCCGCTTCGGGCCTTAATCCCGCCGGAGATGATAGGTCTTGATTTTGCGATCCAGTGTCGAGCGTTCGATGCCCAGCAATGCCGCCGCTTGACTCTTGTTCCAGCGGGTGAATTTCAACGTTTGCTGGATATGTTGTTTTTCGACTTCTTCGAGCGTCAATGGTTGGAAACATTCGTATCCGTCGCTTTTAGGCGTCATCATGGATTCCAGCGTCGAGAGCCAGATATCCGTGGCTTCGAGCGTGGGTCCCGGGGCCAAGGCGACGGCGCGTTCGATGACGTTGCGCAGTTCTCGAACGTTTCCCGGCCAATGATAGGCTTGCAGTTTCGTCATTGCTTCCGACGAGATGCCTCGGATGCGCCGCCCGGTTTCCTTGACAAATCGGGCAAGAAAATGCTCTGCGAGAATGGGGACATCGTCGGGTCGTTCTCGCAAGGGCGGGACTTGGATTTCGACGACCTGCAAGCGGAAGAAAAGATCGCGACGAAAGGTGCCCGAGCGCACCGCCTCTTCCAAGGAACGATTGGTGGCCGCGACCACGCGGACATCGACTCGGATCGGAGTGTTGCCGCCCACTCGTTCAAAACTATGCCCCTCCAAGACTCTGAGGAACTTGGCCTGGGTGCTGAGGCTCATTTCTCCGATCTCATCGAGAAAGATCGTCCCTTGATGTGCCGACTCGAATTTTCCGATCAACCGTTCGGTTGCTCCTGTGAATGCTCCTTTTTCATGCCCGAACAGTTCGCTTTCGAGTAATGATTCGGTCAAGGCAGCGCAGTTGATGGTGACGAATGGGCCGTCGCGACGAGGAGAGTTGAAATGAATCGCTCGAGCGACCAGCTCCTTCCCGACGCCGCTCTCTCCTCGAATCAACACGGTGGCCTGAGTGACGGCGACACGGGCGATCTGCGACTCGATCTGTTTAAGCGCGTCGCTGTTCCCGACCAATTCCGTTTCGACGCGCAGTTGATCGCGTAAGACTCGGTTACTCGCTTCGATTCTTGCTCGGCGGCGCAACTGAAACAGAGCCATCCCAAATTGGTTGGCCACGGCCAGGGAAACATCCAAGTCGTCTCGATTCAAAGCTCGGTCGGAGTCCAAGCAATACAAATGGATGACACCGTAGAGCCGGCCGCGAAACTGGATCGGCGTGCAGATCAGGCTCGAAACCTGCAAGTCAGTAAGGCTTTCCCGAGCGCTGAGATGCCGATCACGGGAGACATCCTCGGCGAGAATCGCTTGGCGCGACGAGAGAACCTCGTTGCTGACGTATTTCGAGACGCGTTGATACTTGGGGAATTGCTGATCGCGATGACGATGGGACTGCAAATCTAATTCATTGTCATCGTTGAGAAATAAGACGGCACCGACATCAGCATGTACAAGTTCCATCAAGCCATCGAGGACACGATCAACCAGTTCCTCTTGCGTGTCGCAACTGCCCATCGCCAAGGCCAGGCGATACAACCGAGCCAGTTGCCGTTGGCGCGGCGGGGGCAGACCCGTTGCAGTCAATGAACCAGGCGATGTGGGGCGGTCCAGAGCGTCGAGGCCGAATTGCGTGTCGGTCAGCCGAGCACGGATTTCCAGTTTGTTCTCGTTGCCGTGCGGAAGTCGGCGGGGCAGATCGGGCAATTCGCTCAAGTTCTCGACAAAGACTAACTGCGTGCTGCCAATCTCGATGACATCTTCGGGTGTCAAGACCGTCTCGTCCCGGATCGAGCGATTGTTCACTCGAGTGCCGTTGAGACTGCCCAGATCGCGAAGATACCACCG
>CAKZUU010000209.1 GCA_937922175.1 uncultured Gemmataceae bacterium | reverse complement strand
CAGCAACTCTCCAAGAAACACCAAAATCACCACCACATAAAGGATACCCGTCGCTGATTGCGTCGAGCGAATCTGGGCCGTGCGAAACGCCATGACCCCGCAGATCAACGGCACCACCACGCCGACCAGCCAGCGGACGGGCAGCCACAAGTTCGTCTCTTGGTTCCAATTGGTTATATCATGCTCGCCGGTCCACAACCACAATGCTGAGCCGGCAACCAATGTTCGGGTGAGCCATGCCACGCCGCCACCCAAAATCTGTCCCATCAGCGGGCGAATCGGCAACCCGGGCGAAATCAAATAAGAATGGCCGACCAGCATCGCCGTGACGGCAAATCCCAGCAAAGCGCTGGAGGAAAGGTCGGCCAGCACGCCGAGGGACCTCGCCCACGTTACTCCGGCTTCGACCCACCCTCGCTCTCCTCGGAGAATACCCTGGCTCAGAAGCAACGCTGTACCGCACGCTCCCATGCCAACGATGACGACGAGCCATCCTCCTGGAGGCCGCTCCAACATCCAGACGATGGCTCCCGCCAGAGCGAACAGCGCCCCCATGTAAGCGAAAAACCTCGGGTGGGCGATCGTCATGACGGATTCAGACTCGTGGTCCGGCATCATCCAAGCGGCAACGAGGGTCAAACCCAACACGATGAGGAAGTGAGTGCGGAAAAATCGCGGATGCATCAACCGCGCCGGGAGTAACCAAAGCGTCCCCAGCATCCCCAAAGCGAGACGAAGGCAGAAAACCGAGAGCATACCCTTGTTGTACGAGCCGACACGAGCTCCGGCGGATCAGTGCTGTCGGCCATAGATGAGAGCCATCAATTCCATGCGAGTGGCGGAGTTCTCTCGGAAAATCCCGCGCATGGCGCTGGTGGTCGTGACACTGGTCGGTTTGCGAATTCCCCGGATCGTCATACAAGAGTGCGACGCCTCGAGAATCACGGCGACGCCTTTGGCGTGTAATTCGGTCGTCAGCAGATCGGCGATTTGCTCCGTCATTTGCTCTTGAATCTGCGGCCGACGTGCGATCGAGTCGACGACACGGGCCAGCTTGCTCAGACCGACCACTTTGCCAGCCGGCAGGTACGCGACATGGGCCCGCCCGCTGAACGGCAGCAGGTGGTGCTCACACATCGAGCTGAATTCGATATCGCGCACCAGCACCATTTCGTCGTATTTTTGCGTGAAGGTTCGCCTGAGGTGTTCGCGGGGGTCTTGACGCAGCCCAGCGAACATCTCCGCATACATCCGAGCGACTCGGTCGGGCGTTTCCCGCAGCCCTTCACGGTCCGGGTCCTCACCGACGGCGACAAGAATCTCCCGCACCGCGGATCGAATCTTCGCCAAGTCGACAGTCGGGGCCGCCAACGAACGGACCACTCGCGAAACGGACCGGCGACCGACAGCTCCAGAACTCATCTCGGCTGCTCCCCCATGTCACGGACCCGGCGGGCCGACTTCATTATGGTATCTGTGTCAAATCACTCTGGCCCCATCGCATCGGAGGTCCGCGTGACACGACGACGAATGCCGCCATCCCGGGCGGAGCGACCGGATGGCCGTCCTCGCCGCGAGGTTTCTTGCGCGGGAGAATTGCCTCTCGACGTGGGCATCCCTGATAATACCCGCAAGTCTGGAAGCTACTTCACCGATGTGTTGCCCTTTGTTGGAGCAATGTTTTGGAGATTTCCGCTTCCAGGCAATGTCGCAGGTCCGATACTTCTCGACGAAGCGGGGCTTAGCCCCGGAAGCGAACGTTGATGGTGACCAGGAATCGTTTTCGCCGAATGTCTAAATGACTTGTTCGGCGGACGTTGTGAGTGGCCATGATCCTTCTCAGCCTGACGTGGTTTTGGTTGTCGCTCGTGAACGGGTCGGATTCGACCGACAGGGGCGTGTCTTGCCAAACGTCGGGGATCATGATGGCCCCCGCGGCTCCCCACTGGGGACCATGCGGAGATAGAGGGCCTTGGTTGGAATCCAAACCGCTTGGTTCTCTCCCAGCGGCATTCGAACCCGCCTCCCTTGCCCTGGCGACCGGGCCATTGCGGGTCGAGGCATGTCTCGGGACTTTCCGGTCGTCGAGAAGTCCTCCGGGCCTCCTGCTAAAGACACGGGAGCAGCCCTTATGGAAATCATCTGGTTCCTCAGCGGTGCTCTGATCGGGGCGTCGTTGGGGTTTGGTTGGTGTTGGTGGCGCCGGTATATCGAACGTCTCGAGCGCGAACGACAGCAAACGCAGCTTCGCGCCGAGAGTGACGCCATCCTTTCCCAAGCCCGGCGTGAGGCGGAGAATCTGCTCCGCGAGGCCGATCTTCGCGCGAAAGACGACTTGCTTCATCAACGGAGCTTATTCCATCAGGAAATCGATCAAGTTCGGCAGGAGTTACGCCAACAAGAGCGTCGCCTGGAAAAACGCGAGGACGACCTCAATGAACGGCGCCGGACCCTCGCGAAAAAACAACAATCGCTCGCCCATCGCCAAGAGAGATTGGACAAAGAGCGGCAACAACTCGAGAATCGGCAGCGCGAATTGAACGTCCTGCTCGAAGAGCAACGGCGCCGACTCGAGGAGATCAGCGGCCTCAGCCGTGATCAGGCCGAACGCATGCTTTTGGCCCGCCTCGAACAAGATTTAACCGACCGTCTTGCGGCACGGTTACAACGGCACGAGGAAGAGTACCGGGCCTTGGCCGATCAGAAAGCGCGGGGGATCCTCGCGTCGGCGATCCAGCGAGTGGCAGCAGCGCACACGGCCGATTCAACCGTCTCCACTGTCGATATCCCCACGGACGATATGAAAGGTCGAATCATTGGCCGCGAAGGGCGAAACATTCGCACCTTCGAGAAAGCGACCGGCGTGGATGTCATCGTTGATGACACGCCCGGGGTCGTGGTCGTCAGCGCCTTTGACAATGTTCGGCGAGAGGTCGCCCGACTGTCGCTGGCGAAACTGATCGCCGACGGTCGGATTCATCCTTCCCGCATCGAAGAAGTGGTGAAGGAAACACAAGAAGAAATCGAGAAGCATATCTTGGCCGTGGGCGAGCAAGCCGCTCAGGAAGCGAACGTGGGGCCGTTGCACGAAAAAATGTATCAATTGCTGGGGCGATTGAAATTTCGCACAAGCTACAGTCAGAATGTGTTGCAGCACAGTCTTGAGGTGGCCCATTTGTGCGGGTTGATGGCGGAAGAACTGCGCCTGGACGGTCGCCTCGCCCGTCGGTGTGGTTTGTTGCACGATATCGGGAAATCCGCGGATCATGATATGGAAGGCGGACACCCCAAAGTTGGTGCAGAACTCGCACGTCGCTACGGTGAGACCGATCCCCGCGTGTTGCATGCCATCGCCGGTCATCATGACGACATCACGTTGGATCACATCTACACGGTGCTGGTCGCCGCCGCAGATACCATCAGTGCTGCCCGACCCGGTGCTCGCCGTGAAACTTTGGAAAAGTACGTCAAACGCCTGGAGGAACTGGAGGCCTTAGCGCTCAGCTTTCCCGGAGTCGAACAAGCGTATGCGATCCAAGCGGGGCGAGAGGTACGCGTCATCGCCGACTCGCAACGCCTCACGGATGCACAAGCGATCAAAGTCTGCCACGACATCGCTCGGAGCATCGAGGAAAAGATGATGTTCCCAGGCGAGATCAAAGTCACCGTCGTGCGGGAGATCCGCGCCACCGAGATCGCACGCTAACCCGTGTGTCCTGTCGCCAGCGTTGGTCGGGGCGGTCATTCGTCCTGCTTATTTCGATCCGCTTCGGCCATGTACTGCTTGAACGCTGCCATCTGATAGGAGATGAACAGCAGCGCATGCGTCAGCGCGAGATACTCTTCGCTTTCTGGATCATCGTCGAACTCCTTTCGCAGGTGATTCAGACGAGCGATGACCTGTTCGGCCGTCATGCGAGCAGTTCCTTAATGACGTGAGCCGGTTCCACACCCGTTAGACGCTGGTCGAGGCCCTGATGTTTGACCGTGAATCGCTCATGGTCGAAGCCGAGCAGATGCAACACGGTCGCGTGGAAATCCCGAATGTGAACCGGATCCTTGATGATGTTGTAACTGAAATCATCCGTCTCGCCGTAAATCTGGCCTCGGCGGACTCCGCCACCCGCCATCCACATCGTGAAGCATCGCGGGTGATGGTCTCGACCATAGTTGGTTTGGCTGAGTCCGCCCTGGGAGTAGATCGTGCGGCCGAATTCACCACCCCAGATCACGAGGGTTTCGTCGAACAATCCTTTTCTCTTCAGGTCCTGGATCAATCCCCAACACGCTTGATCGATGTCGCGGCACTGGTCGGGGAGGCGGCCCGCCGCGTTGGCATGGGTGTCCCAGTTGTTGTGGTAGATCTGCACGAAACGCACCCCACGCTCGATCAGCCGTCGGGCCATCAGTACCGTGTTTGCAAACGTGCCGGGCTTTCTCGCTGCCTCACCGTATAGCTTGAAGGTGGACTCCGGCTCCGAGGTCAACGCCGTCAGTTCTGGGATGCTCGTTTGCATCCGAAAGGCGAGTTCGTACTGCTCGATGCGTGTCCGAGTCTCCGGGTCGCCGACTTTCTCGAAGTTCATTTCGTTGAGCCGTTTCAAGCCATCGAGTGTCTTCCGGCGCACATCGCTGCTGACGCCCGGCGGGTTGTTGATAAATAGGATCGGGTCGCCGGTGGTTCGGAACGATACTCCGGCGTGTTCGCCCGGCAAATACCCTGACTGCCACAATCGGGCGGAGATCGCTTGCACCTGTTCCGTGTTGGTCGATTGAGCGACGAGCACGACAAACGTGGGGAGATTTTCGTTGAGCGATCCGAGACCATAACTGGCCCAAGCTCCCAGACAGGGCCGGCCCGTCACCTGGTTGCCGGTTTGGATGTACGTAATCGCCGGTTCATGATTGATCGCCTCGGTGTGCATCGACCGAATGAAGCACATGTCATCGACTATGCGGGCGGTCCAGGGGAGCAATTCGCAGACCCACATGCCGATCTTTCCGTGCCGTTGAAATTTGAACATTGACGGTGCAATGGGGAATCGCGCCTGTCCGCTCGTCATCGTCGTGAGACGCTGTCCCATGCGGACCGAGTCAGGCAGGTCCTTGTCGTACCAGTCGGCCATTTTGGGTTTGTAATCGTACAGGTCGATCTGCGAGGGACCGCCGACCATGTGCAGATAGATGACGTGCCGTGCTTTGGGTGGGAAATGCGGACCCGGGGCCCGATGGGCCGGAGCAGCTCGGGCTGCCTCCTGCCCCAAAAGCGAGGCCAACGCCGCCCCGCCCAAGAGATGCGACCCCGCCGACAGGAAATACCGCCGTGTGACGTTCAGCACAAAATCCTGGTAGAGATTCATAGCGTTCGCCCAGCGTGTCGAAGAGTATCGTTCGGATCCCGGGAGTTATTTGTTCAACACTTCGTCCAGATTCATCAATTCGTTAGCTAACATTGTCCACGCGGCCAAGGTCGCCGCGTCGATTGCCTCGTCGGGTTTGGAATCACCCACGGCGATGAGTTTTTTCGCATCGTCGGTGTGTTGCTGGTAATGCCGGAGCAGATCCTGGAGAGAAGCCTCGGCCACGGCGAGTTCGTCGGCGGTAAACGGTCGGGCTAACAATCGCCGAGCCATGACGTCAATGCGAGTCGCCGTTTCTGGCGATGCTTTGATGGCGCGGGTTGCGAGATGCCTCGCGGCTTCGACGAACTGCGGATCGTTCAACGTGACCAAGGCCTGCAACGGCGTGTTGGTGCGTTCTCGCCGTACCGTGCAGGTTTCACGATTCGGGGCGTTGAAAATCTCCAACGATGCGGGAGGCGCGGAGCGCTTCCAGAAGGTATACAAGCTGCGGCGATAAAGGTTTTCCCCGCGGTCTTGCTGATAGTTGCGGGTGTTGCTGCCGATCATCGCCACAGCCTCCCAGACTCCTGGGGGCTGGTACGGCTTGACGCTCGGTCCGCCCACTTTGCACACGAGCAGGCCGCTGGCGGCTAACGCATAATCTCGGACCATCTCGGCGTCCATCCGGAATCGCGGACCGCGCGACAGCAACCGATTGTCCCGATCCTTGGCCGCCTTCTCCGGCGTGATGATCGCGGCTTGCCGATATGTCGCCGACGTCACCAGCATTTTGAAGAATCGTCGGACATCCCAGCCGCTCTCCCGAAATTCGACGGCGAGCCAATCGAGCAATTCCGGATGGCTGGGGAGTTCGCCTGACACACCGAAATCGCCGCTCGTCTTGACAATTCCGGTCCCAAAAACTTCCTGCCAAAAGCGATTCACGGTCACCCGCGCGGTCAGCGGATGTTCCGGTCGTAACAACCACTGAGCCAGACCGAGTCGGTTTTTCGGCAGGTCCGGAGGCATGGGGGGCAGCGATTTGGGCGTGTCGGGCTTCACCGGGTCGCGCCGCTTGTCGTACTCGCCTCGAAACAGCACGTAGGCCATTGCTTCACCCGGCTTCTCTTGCCAGACGTGAGCAATCGTGCCCCGAGATTTGATGGCCGCCTCCTCTTTGTCCAGTTCCGCGATCTGCGCACCCAATTGGCGGTAAGGTTCGTCCCGGTGATTCAGCCACCAATCATAGAGTTGGCCCTTTTCTGCCTCACTCCGCTGATCGGCGGGCTTTTTGAGGATCGCCACGACGGGATTCGATCGCGCCAACGCTTCGACTTCGTGGGGCGCAAGTGACCGTTGATAAATCCGGACGTGGAAGAGCGATAAGTGCTCGATGCGGGACGAATTGTTCCGTTGCGCGAGGCGGAAGGGCACAGAGGTCCGGATGGTGTTGCTCAGTCCATTCGCTTCGGTCGTGGTTTCTTGCGCGGTTCCGTTGATGTAGACTTTCAGTCCCTCCGCTTTCCCCTTGCCGTCGTAGGTGACGAAAACATGCGTCCATTCGTTCGCTTTGAGAGCGGTTTTGGCCACGACTTTGACCGCGTCGGAGGGCCATTTGTGGATGACATGGGCACCAACTTTGTTGCCCTGCACCCACAGGTCCCAGCCGCGAAAGTCGTTTCCCTCGTCCATCCGCCCGAAGATGGCACCGGAGACATTGTTGCCGGGGAGTTTGACCCAGCAGCCGAAAGAGAAGGGCTGTCCGTGGTCGAAGTCGCCGATGTC
>CAKZUU010000208.1 GCA_937922175.1 uncultured Gemmataceae bacterium | reverse complement strand
GTGTTAGACCTTCGACCGTTGGGGCCGAAATTCGAGGCCTTTGGCTGGTTCGCTCAAGAAATCGACGGTCACGACTTCGATCAACTGTTTTCCGCGTTCTACCGAGCCGCGGCAACGAAAAATCGTCCGAGTGTCATCGTTGCCCGGACGGTCAAGGGACATCCCGTCGTCCATTTGCTGGGCAGCGACCCGAACCACCACGGCAAACCGCTGTCGAAAGAGGAGGCGGTCCAGGTACTCGAATACATCGACACGCATTGATGGCGAAGGACGGCGGACCGAGACGAGGTCCGCCAATCATCCCAATAGCTCGCGGATCACTCGCGAATCGAACACGCGGAGGGGGTATGAGTCGCAGGCTCGGCAAATCGACGCGGGAAGCGTTCGGGTTGGCTCTCGCTCAATTGGGCGAGTCACGGAACGACGTGGTGGTGGTCGATGCCGACGTGCACAATTCGACCCGGACAGAGCATTTTGCCAAAAAGTTCCCTCAGCGATTTTTCAATGTCGGCATCGCCGAAGCGAACATGGTGGGAGTCGCCGCCGGACTGGCGGGGAGTGGCAAGCAGGTATGGATCGCCAGTTTTGCCACCTTTGTGATGTCGAACGCATTCGACCAGCTGCGAATGTCGGTGGCTTTCCCCTGCATGAATGTCAAAGTCGTCGGAACCCACGCCGGTATCAGCATTGGCGAGGACGGCCCCTCGCAAATGGGGATCGAGGACGTCGCTTTGGCTTGCAGCCTGCCGAACTTCACGGTCGTCGTCCCTGCGGATGAAGTCACCACACAGAAAGCGGTGCACGCGCTCGGGGCCACGGTAACGCCAGCGTTCCTCCGTGCCGGTCGGCCAAATGTTCCCGTTCTTTACGACGGGGATGTCAACTTCCAACTCGGCAAAGCGATCCAATTGCGTGCTGGAAGCGATGTCACCATCATCGCGAATGGGTTGATGGTGTCGGCCGCCGTGGATGCTGGCGAGGCGCTCGCCGAGGAGGGAATCGCCGCGAGAGTCCTCGACATGCACACCGTCAAGCCCTGCGACGATGCTGCGGTGTTGGCGGCCGCCCGGGAGACCGGCCGAATCGTCGTCGCCGAGGAGCATTTGGCTCATGGTGGACTGGGCAGCGTCGTCGCGATGTCGGTGGCTCGTCAGCATCCGGTTCCCATGCGGTTCGTGAATCTCGGCGACACATTCGCGGAATCCGGGACGCCCGACGAATTACTCGAAAAATACGGGCTGACCGCTCGGAACATCGTGCGTGCGGTTCGGGATCTCGTGGGGCGATCGGCAGTCGCGGAGCGGTAGCTCACCTCTCAGCTCGGACGCCGAGGAGCGGGCAGCCCCAGCGAGATCAACTCGTCGGCGATGTTCGTTCGGGTCCCGGTCCAATTTCCGACCTGGCCTCCGCCTCCGGGCAGTCCTGGCACCAGACCGCGAGTTAAAATGTACCAACAGAAAAAACAATGATTGCTTGTGGCCCCCGGGAGTGCTTGCGGGGCACGGGCGAGGATTTCGTCGCGAAATGCGGTCAGGCCGTCTCGAAACAGGCGACCGACATACGGATGCCGTCGGGCACGGTCGATGATCTGTTGCAGCGAATCGGAATAGATGTTGCCGATCGTGAGTTGATCCAAATCGGACGCGAAGCCGCAGCACGGCTTGACCTCGCCTCGAGGGGTCACGATCAACGCCTGGCCGGGACCTTCGCAATAATCTTCCTCAAACCAGATGCCGCCCCAGCTTCCTCCCAGTTTCTCCGCTCGCTCCACAGGGGCCAAGTGATTCCAGTTCAGCGTGATCGTGAACTCCGGGGAGACCATGAGAAAGCGCTGCAACAATGGCGACCAGTCGATGACGGCGCCCAAGGCGTCGGCGAGCTCCTGGACGCGGGCCAAACCGTCGCGGGGGGATGGGCTGGCATACGAAATCGAAATGATGTTGTCGCGATGGAAAATGGAACGAGCGGTTCGGCAGAAGACGGCCAATCGATGCGTGTGCCGACCGTGAAACTTATCCACGCTCAACCCCAGTTTACCGGTGAATCCGGCCTCGCGCAGTTTGGTCAGGAGAGAGGTCAGTGACTCTTCGTTCTCGAACCAGACCCCATTGGTCATGATTTTGTCGAAGCGAAGTCGCTGCTGGGCCGCTTCGGCGGTCAGTGCCAGGAGAAACTCGGGGTATAAGAACGGCTCTCCGCCGGTAAACCCGATCACCTCGATGCCCCAAGCTGCGGCATCTTTCAGGAAGCGGGTGGCCACCGGGATGGACAGCCGATCGGTCCACTCAATTGGCACGCAGCAGTGACGGCAGGTCAAGTTGCACTGGTAGGTGCCAGAAAAGGCGAGATAATTCGGGTGGAAGCCCCTTCCGGTGGGGAACGTTTTCGTCACGGTCGGGCAATCCGGATCGCGTGGTCGGCGCATGAGGTTCCATCGTCCGGGAAAGGGGGTAGAACCCGAGGCGATCGACGAACGGACGCGACGGGGTTGATTGCCACCCATCGAAGCCGAACTTGATCGACCCGCGGACCCTTGCCAAGGGACAGCTCCGGGGTCCCTGGTGGTGAGGAGTATGTTATGGAGCGGGGTGGTTCCTCGTCGGTACAGGAGAGCGACGAGAAAGGGGGAATCCGGTTGAGAGCCGGAACGGAAACTGCGACAATAGAACACAGTGAGGGGCGGAAGAAGTGCGTCAATTCGGGGAGAATCGTGTCATGGCCTCGACTCGTCGTCGGTTTGGTGTCGTTGGGGCCTTGTTGGTCTCCGCGCTGGCCATCGTGCTGTGGCAGGGCGATGGGGCGGGGCAGCAACGGGTCATTGTCGTCGACGGCGACGGTTTGCCCCTGGACTCCTCGGGTCTGGAGGGGTTGACGATTCCGAAGGATCGCGAGGCGACGGCCATCATCGCGGCCGTCAAGGATTATGTCGAGAAGAAGGACTGGGACATCGTCGCGCGGTCGTTGCAGTATTTGCTGGAGAAGCCCGAGGATAGTTTTTTCGAGGTGGTGCGGAAGGATGAGGCGGGGAAGAGTTACATCAGCCGCATCTCGATTCGGATCGAAGCCAATCGATTGATTGGAAATTTGCCCCCGGATGGGTTGGAGACCTATCGGCAGAAATACGGCCAACGAGCCTTGGCGTTGCTGCAAGAGGGGATCGACAAAAACGACCCCGCCATCCTGTCGCAGGTGGCGTTGAAATACCGGCACACCGAAGCGGGAGCCCGTGCGGTTCGATTGTTGGGAAATTACTTTCTCGACCGCGGCAATTACCAGCTTGCCAGTGGCAAATTCCAAGAACTTTTGGACCTTCTCGAGCACGAAAAACCGGAAGTGAAACAAGATTTGTTGGCCCCGACGCTGTTCAAAGCGGCCTTGGCCCATCGCCGCTTCGGTGACACGGCCATGGCCGAGAAATACTGGCGGCAACTCGTGGATCTGGTGGGGGACAAAGGCGTCCGGTTCGGCAGTCGTGGGCCGACTTATCCCGTGGAACAACTTCGTGCCGAGTTGGATCGCGATGCCGCCGTCGGCGCTCGCTCTCTGGTCGGCTGGCCGATGGTGCGGGGCGATGCGTCACGCACCGCCTTGGGAATGGGCGGGACCCCTTTCTTTGAATCGACATGGCGTGTCTCGATGTTCGTCCCCGATCCCGAACGGGCGCGGGATACCGACAACCCCCTGTGGAGCAAAACGGCCGAATGGGTGCAGGAGAAAGTTCGGAATGCGACCGAGCTGATCGAGAAACTGCCCGGACCGAAAAGGCCGATGCTTCCGGGATTTTTCCCGATCGCGGGCAACAATCGCGTCATTTTCCGCACCTACGACGGCGTGTACGCTTTCACGCTGCGCGATGAACCATCCTCCGGACTCAAGGCCGGCGAATTAGCCTGGTCGCAACCGCTGCGCGGTTCTCTCCATGCGATGGGGTCCGACGCGCAAGGTGGAAGTCGTGGGACGGTCGAAGGTTGGTGGGGGCAGTTTTACGGCGTGGTCAACCCGGGGGTCAATTCGATCCCGGGCATCCTTTTTGAGAATCAGGCGGTCGGCACCCTCAGCCACGACAACAAATACGTCTACTACGTCGACGATCTGGCCTTGCCGCCTCACCCGCAAATGACGGCTTGGGGCTTCCAAGCCGGGGTCGCGCCCCAATTTGGTCCGTTCACGGATCAGGTGCTGTACAACTCGCTGATGGCGGTCGAAATGGATACGGGGTTGCTCAAATGGGAAATTGGCGAGCGGAAAGCGGGGGGGAAGATTCCTGTCATCAACCCTCCCGGTTCGATTCGGCGGGTTGTCGAAGCGGGTGGCCCAGTTCGCATGCTGCAGACACAGGCAGATGGCACCGAGGTCGAGATTGACCCGAACACCGGGAAGCCGATTCCCAAGCCCGACGAGCCGGTGAAACCTTTTGTCCCGACCAAGGATTTGCCCGATCCACGAGGATTTGTCAACGCGGCCGACGAATTGATGGACGCCTTTTTCCTCGGACCGCCGCTGCCGGTAGGGGGACGACTCTATGTGTTGGTTGAGCAGAACGGCGAGATTCAACTATGCTGCATCGACCCGCAACGACTCGGGCCGTGCAAATTGGCCAAGCAACAGTTGCAGGGGCCGGAACTGGTTTGGCGTCAGCCTCTGGGGATGGCAAACACGCGATTGATTCAAGATTCCCTGAGGCGGACCCAACCGTGCTATCTGGCCTATCAAGATGGGATCTTGGTTTGCCCCACGAACGCGGGCGCGATCATCGCCGTCAATTTGCTGAATCAAAGTCTATCGTGGGCCTACTCCTACCGCACCGGTCAGGTGGAGAATGCCGGGCCATCGCCGGGGGCGGTGCCAGCGGCAGTCATTCGAAGAGGTCGAATCGTCGCTCGCGATTTTGCGTCGCAGGCGGCAGGTGGCGATCGTTGGTATCCGACCCCGCCGGCTATTGTGAATGGCCGAGTCGTCTTCACGGCCCCTGATGGGCAAGCGATTATCTGCTTGAGCCTGCGCGATGGGAATCGGCTGTGGAGTGTGGCCCGGCAAACGGGAGACCTCTTTCTGGCCGGCGTTTATAACGGAAAGGTCCTCATTGTCAGTAAAGACTCGGTTCGGGCATTGAATTTCGCGGACGGCACCCCCGCGTGGGAACGCCCCCGCCCCATCGGCATGCCCTCCGGCCAAGGGGTTGCCAGTGGAGGTAAATATTACCTGCCGTGTCGGCATGGCGTGGACAACCCCGACCCCGCGATCGTCGAAATCGACATCGACACGGGGACCGCTCATGCCACCAAGTCGCGGCGGAAGGAAATCCCGGGTAATCTCATTTTCGTCGATGGCGAGGTCATCTCGCAGAGCATTTGGCAGGTCGCCGCCTACCCGCAACTTCACGTCAAGCTCGCTGAGATGAACGAGCGCCTCCAGCGGAATCCAAACGATCCCCGTGGCTTAACCGACCGCGGCGAGTTGCACTTGGACAAGGGCGAGTATGACTCGGCCGTCGCCGACCTCAAACGCGCCTTGGAATTTCATCCCGACCCCGATACTCGGGCCAATGCTCGAAGCAAGCTCTACGAAGCACTCACCGAATTGCTCCAAATCAACTTCGCGAAAGCCGAACATCATCTGGAACTGTATCGCGACCTGTGCTTCAACGAAGTGGTCGGGGAAGAGAGAATCAAGCGACAGTCGACGTTCCTATGCCTGTTGGGCAAGGGGCGTGAGGCCCAAGGCCGACTGGTCGATGCGTTCGATGCTTACCTCGAATTCGCTCGTTTGAATCAGGGACGCGAATTAGTTCCCTCGATCGACGAACCGGGAACGTTGGCTCGGCCCGATGTCTGGGCCCGCGGTCGCATTGCCGCTATGCTCGAAAAAGCCCCGCCCGAATCGCGCCAGCCCATCGACGATCGACTGGCCGCTCAATGGCGCGACATTCGCGCTCGGGACCAACTCGATGAGATGAAAGAGTTCGTCCGCTGGCACGGGAATTTCGGCGCCATTGGACCTCTCGCCCGACTGACACTGGCCGAGCGTCTGGTGGGAAGCGGGTCGGCCGATGATCAGCGGCTGGCCGAACTCGATCTGCTGGCCTTGAGACAGCGACGAGACGACCCCGTTCTGGCTGCCCAAGCGACAGAAATCCTGGCGCGACTTTTGGTCAAAAAAGGGCTGATTCGTGATGCGATCGTTCTGTATCGCAGCTTGGGGACCGATTTCAAAGACGTGAAATTACCCGATGGCCGCACTGGTGCCGACATCTTCGACGAACTCACCACCGACAAGCGATTCTTGCCTTACCTGGAAACCAGTGTCCCGTTGTGGGGCACGGAACGTCTTCGGGGTGAGGTCATCAATGGCCCCCCGCGTTCGCCCGTCTCTGCCTTCCTGACCTTGGACCTGGACGGCGAGTTGTTGCCCTTCTTTCAGCATCACCAGATCGTCATCGACACGCAAAACAATGCGGGGAACGGGTTGTGGCGGATGCGCGTCGTCGAAAAAACCAGTGGCACGACCCGCTACACGTTCCCGAACCTGCAACCCAATCCGTTCATCGCCAGCCAAGGCAATTTCTCGATGGCGACGTTAGGCCAATCGACAACGTCCCGGATGGCCCAGGTGAAGGGCCATCTCTTCATGTTGACGATGCAAAATATGGTCTACATGTGGGATTTCGGTGACGAGAAAAACCCGCGGAAGCTTTGGGAATTGAATTTATTGGGAAAAGCGATCCCGGGGAACGTCGTCGATCAACGGTTCGATGCCTTCGGGGCGCTCTGGCAAACCTACGCTGACGGGTCACGCCTGCGGGTCGGGCAGACAGGCTGCCTGCAATCCTCCTATGTCTGCTTGCCTGCTCGCCAAGGCTTGATGACTCTCGAACCGGCGACCGGTCGGGTTTTATGGCAACGGGAGACGGCCGCCCCTGTCCGATTATTCGGTGATGACGAGTTTATCTTCGTCGTTGAAACAGGACAGGATGGTCTGCCGACCCGCACTCAGGTGCTTCGAGCTTTAGACGGCGTTGCTGTTCCCATACCCGATTTCGCCAAACTCTACCAACCCTCCCGCCGAGTCGCGGAGTTGGGTCGGCGCCTGCTGATTTTCGATGATGGTACCAATTCCGACAAACGCCTCCGACTTCACGACATCATCACCGGCCAGGATCTTTGGCATGT
>CAKZUU010000207.1 GCA_937922175.1 uncultured Gemmataceae bacterium | reverse complement strand
TCCGCGAAGGGATTCGCCGGGATCAAAATGCCGAAGACACGACCTTCGATGTCGATCAACGGTCCGCCGTAATTCGCCGGCGACACTTTCGCGTCGGTTTGAATCGCTTTCCCCCAAATGCGATTCAACGCACTGATGATCCCGACGCTGGCGGAGGGAGGACGATGCACGTTGGGATCGACGGTACGCCCCAGGGCGACGGCCCATTGCCCAATGCGGATGTCGCTTTTGGGAACGGCGGGCGGCACCTTCAACCCTTCCGCCTCGACCTTGACCAATGTCAACATCCGCGTCGAGTCGTTGGCAACGATCTTGGCCACCCGACGTTCTTTTTCTCCCGGGATCGACACGAAGACGGCAGAAGGCTTGTTCGCGAAATTGAAGGCGCTCGTGATAATGTAGCCGTCCGACGAGACCACCACGCCCGTCGTGGGACCGGTTCCTTTGATGATCGCGTTTCGACCGCTCTCGCCGAGGATCTCGGTGCCGCCCGATGTCTCAATTTGCACGACACTGGGAGCGACGCGATTGATCGCCTCTTTGATGGCCTTTTCCGCATCGGCGTTGACGTCTTGCGACAGCCCTGGAACGACGCTGGCCAGCCATGCCGCCAAGCTCCACACCCAGCCCCTTCGCGAAGTCATGATGTCGGCTCCCCTCCCTCGACGGCAAACTGCCGGAGATCATTTGTCTTTCTTCGGGTGTTCGTCGAGGACCATTCGGACCGAGATCAACCGATCGCCCCGACGAATCTCCAGGACAATTTCGTTGCCGGGGTTGGTTTTGCTGATGTATTCATTGAAGGCGGCGATGCTGTTGACGGGTTCGCCATCCACGTAGACGATCAGGTCGTCGGGCTGAAGGCCCGCCTTCTGGGCCGGAGAATCGGGCCGGACGGCATCGACATAAGGGGGCGTGCGATCGACGACATTGGGCACCAGGATGATGCCGTGATAACCGCCGATGCCGCGTTCCTTTTTCCGCACATTGGCTGGCTTGTATTCGCCGCGCGGCCCCTTCTCGAACAACTCACGCATGCTGACGACGCGGGTCGAGCCGTCCTCTTGCTTCGTCTCGACTCGTGCATTGATGGGGATGGCATAATTCAACCAGGTCTCCGACAGGGTATTGCGTAACTCCCTGCCGATGACGCCGAGCAACCGGCCCGTTCGGGTGGTCAACGCTCCACCGGCGGCACCGGGATTGTTCGTGATCGCATCGACGATGTACACATCGCCGGTGTAAGTCGCGTCAAAAATTCCTCGTCGGCCGTGCAATTTCGCGTAGGCCGCAATGACTCCCCGTTGCACCGACATCGGCTCGTCGCGCACGGCGATCTGAAACTGATTGCTAAAGGCCAAGACCCAGTCTCCCGGCTGGGCCAACGGCGCGTTCATCGCCTCGACGACATCAAAATGCGGCAGGTCCAAGCGATCGTATTCACCCGCGTCTGCGACTTCGATCTTCACCAATGCCACATCCAGAACCGGCTCGATGACGATGACCTTCGCCTGATAACGGGAACCGTCGTAAAGGTGGACGCGCAAATCGGGGGTTTCAAGAAGGTGATTGGCAGCTGTCAGGATGTGCCCTTTGGGCGAAATCAGGATGCCGGTGCCGTAAGCGGGCAGACCGCGGAAGCCCCCGGAGCCGTACAATTTGACCATCTTCCGATTGACTTCGACGACGGTTTCCTGAAAGGGTGACTGGGCGTAGAGGACAGCGCCTGCCCATTGCAGGGACGCGAGCAATGCCATCGAACGGTAAAACATGGTGCAGTTCCGCATACGGGTCGCGAGGTCGGCGCGAGCCCCGAAGTGACGCGATCAGGGAGCCGTCGCCCCATTCAAGGTTTTCACCGTCAGAATGCCGAAACGGTTGTCGCCGAACCGGATCTCCCAGCGATGGGGAATCTGCCCCCCGCTGGTGGGCCGAAAATCAGAAAAGTAGATTTCGCAGGGATCGGCGTGATTTTCCGGGAAGACCTCGAAACCGAGCAGCCGACCGTCCTCCCGCGAGAAGTACCACTTGGCCGGAACACCGGCCAACTCGGTGCGAAGCACTTCGGTATCGACGCGTAACTCGCTGAGGCGTGACGGACGAGTCCCATCGGGGCGCGGCGGGTAGAACGGCTCGTGCCCGCCGTGGGCCACATTTCGCCCGAAGCCCGGCAGTCCCTCGAGCAACAGATGCCGCCATTGGTAAACCGCCATCAATAACCCGCCGCTGCCGGCAGGGGCAACTCTCTCGGCGACGGTCAAATCTTGTTTCAACGGATCCAACTGGTATTCCGTCACGTCGGTCACCAGACGGACGATGGGATGAATCTCGTTGCCGACCGGCTCCTCCTGGACGCGGAGCCGGCAGGACGTCTTTCGCGCGGGCATTTCCAACTCGCCCTCGATGCTCCATGCCCCTTTGAAGGTCGAGAAATCCCCGTGTTTGCGAAAGGCTTCCCACAGCCGTTTTTGTCGCAATTCGTTGTAATAGTAGTTAGCGAAACCTTTCCGTTGGACGTACATCTTCTTAGCCGGTCCGTCGGGGATCGGCGGCGGGGCCGGGTGCGGACCTGGAGATCTCGGACGGCCTGGCGCCTCATCCTCGCTGGGCTGCTCCCGCGGCAGAACTCCTTGCAGCCGCACCAAGACTTCCTTGCGCTCGTTCTGTCGGCGGAATTCGAGCGGCAAGCGCCAATCCTTGGGGAAGATTCCCAACACATTCTTAAACTCATTCACGGACGAAAGCGGCCGACCCGCAAACGAAATCAACTCATCGCCGATGTCCAGTCCACGCCGATAAACATCCGACGTGTCGATGACGTCGCGTACCACCAGGCGCGGGACGTCCTCGCTGGCGGAGCCGACAAGCGCTCCCAACGAGGCGTGGTCGGTATCGAGTCCGGCGTGCAGGTGTCCCAGAAAGTTCTTGATCTGGTTGATTGAGATGGCATACCCCACGCCCGAGTTGATTCTCGCACGCTTGTCGAAGCTGCCGCGACCGTTGATCCCGATCAGTTCCCCTTTCATGTTGAACAGCGGGCCGCCCGAGTTCCCAGGATTGATCGAGGTATCGATTTGAATGCAATCGGTGTATTCGAGGAGAGTGCCTTCCGGATATTGGTACCGATGGACACCGGAGACGATACCGAACGTCACCGACGGAGTGAAATCGGTAGCGAGCAGAAACGGATTGCCCATCGCCAGCGACCAATCGCCTTCCCGCACTTGATCGCTGTCACCCATGGTGACGAAGGGGAAGGGCGTGCCCTCCTTTTTGGGAAGAAGTTGAATCAACGCCACATCGCCAACCCGATCCAAGCCGACCAGCACCGC
>CAKZUU010000206.1 GCA_937922175.1 uncultured Gemmataceae bacterium | reverse complement strand
ATCGACTCCGTCTGGTTCGCTTCGCGTTGTTCCAGCGTCTCGCCAACGCAGAAGATGACGTGAAGCCCATGCTCTAGTGCATGTCGCACCTTGCGATTGAGCAATTCGTCCTTTTCGCCAAGAATCGTTCGCCGTTCGCTGTGGCCAACGATGACATACCGACATCCGACGTCCATGAGCATCTCGGCATTGACCTCGCCGGTGAACGCCCCCTGCGATTCGGGATAAACGTTTTGCGCCCCGAGGGCGATGGTTGATCCCTTGATGACCTCGCCGACCAGCGCGAGGTAGGGGAACGGCGGACATAGAGCAACGTCGGCGCGGTCAAAATTCGCCAACCGTTCTTTAACACCACCGGCCAAGTTCCTCGCACCGGCGGATGTCATGTTCATTTTCCAATTTCCCGCGATGAACTTCCTCCGCGTCATGCCGTGATCTCCGACGGTTCAGGACAAAACCTTGTGGAAAAACTTCGCGAGCCCCTGGACGTCTCGCATCAGCGCGTCGAACTGGTCGGGGAGCAACGCTTGGGGGCCATCGGAAAGGGCCTTTTCCGGACAAGTGTGAACTTCGATATGGATGCCATCGGCGCCCGCGGCCACCGCGGCCCGAGCCATCGGCGGTATGAGGTCAGGCCGACCCGTCGCATGGCTTGGATCCACAATCACGGGCAGGTGCGACTGGCCTTTGATATTCGGCACCGCGGCGAGATCGAGCATGTTCCGCGTCGAGTCCTCGAAGCCCCGAACTCCTCGCTCGCACAAGACGACCTGGTTGTTCCCGCCGGCAAGAATGTATTCTGCCGACATAAGTAGGTCCTTGACCGTCGCGCTCATTCCCCGCTTGAGCAGCACGGGTTTGTTCGTCTGGCCGACTTCTTTTAGCAGTTCAAAATTTTGCATATTTCGCGCGCCGATTTGAAGCATGTCGGCGTAGCGATTGACCAATTCGACTTGTCGGGTGTCCATCACCTCGGTCACGACGGGCAATTGATACCGATCGCCCACGGCGCGCAACAGTCGCAACCCGTCTTCTCCCAGCCCCTGAAAAGAGTAGGGGCTAGTCCGAGGTTTGAAGGCCCCACCTCGCAGAATGTTGGCACCAGCTTGCTTCACTCGCGCTGCGATGCTGTCCAGGGTCTCCTCGTTTTCGACGGCACACGGCCCCGCAATGACGGCAAGATGACCGCCCCCGATCTTCGTCGGTCCCACCTCGATGACCGAATCCGCCTTGTGAAATTCGCGGCTGGCCAATTTGAAGGGTTTCAGGATCATGAGGACCTGCTCAACCCCAGGCAGCACACGAAACGACTCAGCCGCCGGGTTTGTGTCGTCCCCAATCGCGCCGATGATCGTCCGGAACTCGCCCTTGACTGGAAAGGGCGTGAAACCCGATTGGCGCACGTGTTCGAGAATGTGCTCGATCTGATCGGGTGTGGCGTCTGGACTGAGAACGAGAATCATTAGGGCAACCCGCGAGCGGCCTCCACCTAGGGAACGGTTTTCCCGACAGCTTCGGCGATACGCCGCAAGCCGGCCATGAGGCTATCGTACTGATCGGGCAAGAGCGCCTGCGGCCCATCCGAAAGCGCCTTCTCCGGGCAACAGTGCACTTCGACATGCACGCCGTCGGCTCCAGCCGCCACGGCGGCCCAGGCCATCGCGGGAATCAAGTCCGGCCGGCCAGTTGCGTGACTCGGATCGACGATCACAGGCAGATGAGAAAGGCCCTTCAAGTTTGGAACCGCCGCCAGGTCGAGCATGTTGCGCGTCGAATCCTCAAAGCTGCGGACCCCCCGCTCACATAGCACGACGTCGGAACTGCCCGAGGACAAGATATATTCCGCGGACATAAGCAAATCCTTGACCGTTGCACTCATGCCGCGCTTAAGCAGGACGGGCTTTCGCGCTTGCCCCACTTCCTTCAGCAGATCGAAGTTTTGCATATTGCGGGCACCGATCTGCAGCATGTCGGCATAGCGCACCACGGTCCCGACCTGCCGCGGGTCCATCACCTCGGTGACCACCGGCAGTTGATACTTCTTCCCAACTTCCGCCAGGATCCGCAATCCTTCTTCGCCCAAGCCTTGGAACGAATAGGGGCTGGTCCGAGGTTTGAATGCGCCGCCCCGCAAGATGTTCGCCCCCGCCTGTTTGACCCGGCGAGCAATTTCATCGAGGAACTCGAAGTTTTCCACCGCGCAAGGGCCGGCAATCAGACCCAGACTCCCTCCGCCGATCTTTGTCGCCCCCACTTGCACCACGGTGTCCGCACGGTGGAATTCTCGGCTGGCCAACTTGTACGGCTTCTGCACTCGCAGCACTTGCTCCACCCCCGCGAGACTGCAAAACACCTCCTCCGCGTGGGGAATGTTCTCATCTCCGATCGCCCCCACGATCGTACGGTGTTGGCCCCGGCTGATGTGGGGCGTAAATCCCAATTCACGAATGCGGTCCAAAATGTGCTCAAACTGCTCTTCGGTCGCGTCAGGTTTCAAAACCAAAATCATGGAGTCGTCTCTCGTTTGAATCGGGGTGGCGTGATCCCTCGATCTACTTCCCGATATATTCAACAAAATCGCCGACGCTGAGGGAACAACCGCCGGCGACCGAATCAGCTTCACGCTCCCGTGGAGTTGCCCCAACGGTCGGCCCCGGGGGAAGGTGACGTATCGGCGTGTTTCAGTCGCCCGAGACGGGCGCGACAGGGAACGATCCGAGGACGGTCATCATCTCGCATTGGGCGCTGAGAGCCGCCAGGGTCTTTTTCACCTTGGGGTCCTCGTGATGCCCTTCAAAATCCACGAAAAAGATGTACTCCATCTTCGGCGTTCGAGCGGGGAAGGATTCGATCCACGTCAAATTGATCTTGTTCTGCTTGAACAAAGACAACGCATCGACCAACGAGCCAGGCTGGTGTGAGACCTTGAACATCAAGGCCGTCTTGTCATGCCCGCTCCGAGGAACGGCCTGCGACCCGATGACCGCGAAGCGGGTCTCGTTGTAGGGTGAGTCTTCGATATTCTCGAAGAGAATTCGCAAACCGTAGCGAACCGCCGCCTGTCGACTCGCGACCGCTGCCGCCCCAGGTTCCGACTGCGCTAATCGAGCCGCATCCGCCGTACTCGACACTTCGTGTTGAGCGGCGTGGGGCAGATTCTTTGCCAGCCAACTGCGGCACTGGCTCAACGCATTTCCTTTGCTGTACACTCTCCGAATCTCCGGCTGGTCGCAATTAGCGAGCAAATGATGGTGGATCCGTAGCCGAATCTCGGAGACAATTTTGATGTGCGGCAAACGAATAAACATCTCCAACGTATCCGCCACGCGACCATCCGTCGAATTCTCCAACGGGACGACACCAATATCGGCGTGGCGACTGTTGACTTCCTCAAATACGGCCGAAATGCTGTTCACCCTCAGCGATTCAAACGCTTGACCGAAACGCTCCAGGACCGCCAGGTGGCTGAACGAGAACTCGCCGCCCAGATACGCGATCTTCAGCATGCGCTGCAACGCACGTGAGCCGCTCATGATTTCCCGATAAATCGCACGGATCGTCGCGGGATCAAGGGGGCCCTGATTGTGCGTCAGAAGATTTTGAATCACCTCTTCTTCGCGGGCCGGTGCAAAAATGTCGGCCGCTTGATCCTGCTTGATCTTTCCGATTTCGACCGCCAATCGTGCCCGGTCATTGACCAGTTTGAGAATTTGCAAGTCGATTTTGTCAATTTGAGACCGTAACGAATTGAGGGAGACGGACGAACGAGGGGCGGACTGCGAACCACCGTCGGCCTTGCGTGCCATTGCAGGTTGCCTTCTCGAGAGCCAGTGTCGGGCCAGATTTTGCCCTACTGTACGGTTGTCGCAAGCGGGCGTCAACAATTGTTCCAGCGAGAATTTGCGGAAATCGACCGTCTCTTGCCAGCTGCCCGAATCCTTTGCCCGCCAACGACATCATACTTAGCGACGTCCGTTTTGAACTGCTGCCGAATTGGCAGCATATCTTTCTGTGGGCGATGACGCCGACAGTAACGGATTACCTAAATTATATTTGGGTAAGATTTTAAATTAATTGGAGACGTGTCGATCAGGATGGCATTGGAATTGCTGTTGCCATCCTTTTTTGATACGCCGAGAGAACAGGCTTTTCATCCCCAACTGTTCCTCAAACCTGGGGGGATCGGAGTCGGACATTATGGCAGAAAAGATTATCGGCATTGACCTTGGGACAACGAATTCCGTCGCGGCCGTCATGGAGGGAACACAAGTCAAAGTCATCCCGAACAAGGCCAGCGATCGGCCGCTGGTTCCCAGTGTCGTCGCGTTCACGGACAAAGGCGAGCGGCTAGTGGGCGATTTGGCTAAACGGCAGGCCGCCACGAATCCCACCCGCACTATCTACTCGATCAAACGCTTCATGGGTCGACGTCATTATGAAGTCGAGCAAGAAGAGAAACTCGTCCCCTACAAAATCGTCGGCGGTTCTCAAGATCTTGTGAAAGTCGAGGTGGATGGTCGGCAGTACACTCCGCCGGAAATCTCCGCAATGATCCTTCGACACCTGAAGGAGTCGGCGGAAGCGTATCTGGGGCAAACGGTCAAAAAAGCCGTCATTACCGTACCAGCGTATTTCAACGATGCTCAACGGCAAGCGACGATCGATGCTGCCGCGATCGCCGGCTTCGAGACCGATTGGGAGTTGGAAGACCCCAAGACCGGCAAGAAGAACAAGCAACGGATGAGAATCATCAACGAGCCGACGGCGGCGGCTTTGGCCTACCACCTGGACAAAAAGAAAGACTCGAAAATCGCCGTCTTCGACCTCGGCGGTGGAACGTTCGACATTTCGATTTTGGATGTCGGTGAAGACGGCGTCTTCCAAGTTAAGTCGACCAATGGCGACACGCACTTGGGTGGTGATGACTTCGACAAGGTGATCATCGACTGGCTTGCGGAAGAATTCGCCCGCGAAAACAATGGCTTCGACCTGCGTAAAGAACCGATGGCTCTGCAACGGTTGCGCGAGGCAGCAGAGCAAGCCAAGAAAGAACTTTCGAGCGTGACCGAGACAACGATCCGGCAGCCCTTCATCACCTCGATCAACAACGTGCCCAAGCACTTGGAGAAGACGTTGAGTCGGTCACAACTGGAAAGGATGACGGATCATCTCCTGGAGCGTTGCCGGGGACCCGTGATGCAGGCCTTGAAAGATGCCGGCTACCGGCCCTCGGATATCGATGAGGTGGTACTGGTCGGTGGAATGACGCGGATGCCGGCCGTGCAGCGACTCGTCAAGGATATTTTCGGCAAGGAGCCGCAACGCGGTGTCAATCCCGACGAAGTTGTGGCCGTCGGAGCCGCGATTCAAGGAGCGCAACTGCTGCTGGGTAGCCAATCCAATCTCTTGCTGATTGACGTCACCCCGTTGACGTTGGGCATCGAGACCTTGCATGGTCGAATGACGCCGCTGATCCCGCGGAACACGGCCATCCCAAAGCGCGCCAGCGAAATTTTCACCACCGCCAGCGACAATCAGACGACGGTGGAGATTCAGGTGTATCAAGGCGAGCGGCCGATGGCCTCGGACAACAAAAAGATCGGCAGCTTCTACCTCGATGGGATCCAGCCCGCGCCCCGCGGTGTGCCGAAAATCGAAGTCACT
>CAKZUU010000205.1 GCA_937922175.1 uncultured Gemmataceae bacterium | reverse complement strand
GGGGCGGCTCGGGCAAGGTGAGCTTCTCGGATTTGAATTTCCAAATTGAAACCTGCAAAGCATCGCCCAAACTTTTTCTCGCCTGTGCCAGGGGCGATCACATCCCCCAAGCCGTTCTCACGGCCCGCAAGGCGGGCGGTTCGCAACAGGAATTCTTGAAAATCACCCTGACCGATGTCCTCGTGTCCGGCTACTCGACCGGCGGCACATCGGGGAGTTCGATCCCGACGGAAACGTTCAACCTCAACTTCGCCAAAATCGAGTATGAATACAAGCCGCAAAAATCGGATGGCTCGCTGGAGCCTGCGGTGAAAAGCGGCTGGGACCTGCAAAAGAACAAACCCGTCTAACGCCGTCGAACGCCCCAGTGATCGACGGCGGTTTTGAAATCGAAGGGTAGGTGGGGGCATCGGCTAAGCTCGCCGTTGCAAGGGCCGCGCCGATGTCCCTTTTAGTTTATCGCTGAGCCCCCCAAACGAGGAATCGGCCATGAATGCCGGCGAATTGTTCAAGGCAGGTCGGTTGCAAGCCGCCATCGACGCTCAATTGGCCGATGTCAAAGCGGCTCCGGGTGACGATGGCCGGCGGCTGTTCCTCTTTGAATTGGCCGCCTTTGCCGGCGACTTGGATCGTGCGAAAAAGCAAATCGAAATGCTCTCCTACGATCTCCCGCAACTGCAGATGGCGGTCGGCCTCTATCGTTTGGCCCTCGATTCCGAGGCAGCGCGACGAAATTTTCTTCAGAGCGGTCAGCCCCCGCAATTCTTCTCTCCTCCTCCGGACCATGTCGCTCGACGGTTGCAAGCGGTTCAGGAGTTGCGCTCCGGTCGCCCTGCCGAAGCGGCGGAAATGTTGAAGGAAGCGAATGAGGCGGCCCCCATGCTCTGCGGGCAGTGCAATGGGCGACCGTTCGACATCCTCCGCGACGCCGACGATTTGTTCGGCACGGTCTTGGAGGTGTTCGCCAACGGCCGATATTTTTGGCTTCCTTTGGAGCAAACGGCTGCGATTGCGATGAATTCTCCGACGACCCCTCGCGACTTGATCTGGGCGCCGGCTCGTTTGACCCTCAAAAATGGAACGAGTGGTGACGTGCTCCTTCCCACGATGTATCCCAATTCCCATGAGCATGCCGACGATGCCGTCAAGTTGGGGCGAGCGACCGATTGGTTGACCCCCGCGGAGGGCTTGGTGCGCGGCGTAGGAGCGAAAACATTCCTGGTCGGAGATGAGGCGACGGCCCTGTTGGATTGGCGCGACGTCGCGATTGCCTGACGCGGAACTGGGCAAATCTCGCTCGTGCCGAAGGTGGAGGTCTACGGACATGCCTCCCAAGGAAGTCGCCCTCGGATTGCAACCGTCGATTCTGGATCGGCTGATCGACCCGGAGTCGGCGGGCACGAGCATCCTGCTGGGATACTCCGAACGACAGATGCTCGCCGCTGTCCGGCGCGACTTGGAAGACTTGCTGAACACTCGACAGAGTTTCAGCGACATTCCTGACGGCTATCGTGAGTTGAAACGCTCCATCATCTCCTATGGTTTGCCCGATCTCGTTTCACTGGCAGCGACCACGAGCAAGCAGCGTGAGGCCATCGCCGATCAAATCCGGGAAATCATTGAACAGTTTGAGCCACGGCTGAAAGATGTCCGCGTGACGTATCTGCCCGGGGAAAACATCGCCGAACGTTCGATCCGCTTCAAGATCGACGCTCGTTTGGCCGTCGATCCGTCGCCGGATGTCGCCTTTGATACCTTGTTGGAATTGGCTTCCGGTCAATATGAGGTGAAATGAACGATCCACTGTTCCCCTACTACGAAGGCGAACTGCTCTTCATTCGGGAGCTCGCCAAAGATTTTGCCGTTCGTTATCCCGCGGCGGCGGGTCGCCTGTTGCTCGAACCGGGCCGCAGTGCTGATCCCCATGTGGAACGGCTGATCGAAGCCTTCGCCTTGCTCACCGGACGCATTCGCGCCAAGCTCGATGACGAGTTTCCGGAACTGACCGATGCGTTGTTGCATGTCTTGTATCCCCATTACCTCGCTCCGATCCCGTCGTTGGCGGTGGTTCAGTTCGATCTTGACCCAGCGCGTGCCAAGCCGCTCCAGGGCCATGTGATTCCACCGGGCAGCATGTTGCAGACCTCCCGCGTCGGCGATGTCCCGTGTAAATTCCGAACCTGCTACCCGGTGACCCTTTGGCCCATCACTTTGACGGAGGCCCAGCTTCTACCTCCCCCCTGGCCCGCGGGCATCGCCGCACCCAGCCGTGCTGTGGCCGCTCTGAGGCTCCGTTTGGAAACTCCTCCCGACGTCCCCTGGGTCAAACTCGCCCTCCAGCGTCTCCGCTTTTACCTCTACGGTGATACCGCTCTCGTCTCCACCTTGTATGAACTGATCTTCAACCATTGCGTCCAGGTGACCGCACGTTCTCCCGATGTCCCCTCCGCTCCGACATTGACAAAGCACCCGGAGGAGTGTCTCTTCCCCGTTGGTTTTGAAAAGGATGAAGGGTTGTTGCCTTACCCCCCAACGTCGCATCGAGGCTATCGACTGTTGACCGAGTATTTCGCCTTCCCCGGCAAGTTCCTATTCGTGGATGTCGGCGGTTGGGATCAGATGCGTGCCGTCGGTGTGGGTCGGCGGATCGATATCACATTGTTCCTCAATCGAAGCCTGACTCGCCTGGAGCAGGTGCTCGATGCGTCGATGCTTCGCCTCGGATGTACCCCCGTGGTGAACCTATTCGAGCAGACCGCTGAACCGATCTCCCTGACCCATCTGAAACCGGAGTACAAGATCGTTCCGGATGTGTCGCAACCCATGGGGTACGAGGTCTATTCGATCCGCTCGGTGACGGCGGCAACGCCTGATGGCGACCATGAGTATCAGCCGTTTTACACTTTTCACCACGGGCATACCCGACATCAACGGGCAATGTTTTACTACCCGATTCGTCGGGCCTCATTGCGGGAAGCGGATCGGGGAACCGACGTTTATTTGGCCGTGGTCGATTCCGAGTTCCGGCCAACTCGGCCTGCCGACGAGGTTCTGGTCGTTCGGACCCTGTGCAGCAATCGCGACTTGCCTTTGAAAATCGCACGGGTCGGTGACGAGGTTCGCTTTGAACCGACCTTTGCCGCTCCCATCCAACGCCCTCGTTGCCTCCGCCCTCCGACCGCCCCCCTCCGACCTCCCCTACGTCGGGGAGCTATCTGGCGCTTGATCTCCCATTTGAATTTGAATTATCTGTCCCTCTGCCACGACTCCGAGGGACGGGCAGCGTTTCAGGAAATGCTTCGGCTCTATGATTACTCGGATCCGCAATTTGATTCTCAAATAGCGACCGTCAACCGTCAAATCATCGAAGGAATCCTGGAACTGAGCAGTCGCCGAGTCACCCGTCTGGTATCCAGCGGCAATGGTCGCGGGATCGCCCGTGGGTTGGAACTGATCCTGACCCTGGATGAAAACAAGTATGTCGGCACCAGTATGTATCTTTTCGCCGCTGTGTTGGAGCGATTCCTCGGCTTGTATGTCACCATGAATTCATTCACCCAATTGGTGGCACGAGCTCAACAAGGGGAAACGTTGATCAAACGCTGGCCACCAAGGGCCGGTGAGCAAGCGCTCATCTGAACCCCGGATGCTCCTTGCCTCCAGTACGAGGATGCGATCGATGCAACTAACATCAAGAGACATGGCCCATGGCGTCAACGGTCGCTGATCAATTATTCGCCGACGCGCCGGCCTTTGAATTTTTCCAAGCAATCCGGCTGCTGGAGCAATTCTTTCCCGAGCGTCAACCGATCGGGAGCGACGCTCGGCCGGATGCGGAAATCGTCCGGATTCGATCGCACCTGTCGTTGGCGTTTCCCCCCAGTGCCCTCCATGCTCTCCTACCGCCCATCGACGATCGGCCGTATGCGGTGATGATCCAGACGTTCATGGGATTGACCGGCCCGAGTGGCGTGTTGCCCCGACACTACACGCAATTGCTCATGGATCTGGACCGCGATGTTCGTGGGCCGGAACGGAAAGCCCTCGCCGACTGGTTCGCGTTGTTCGATCATCGCCTGGTATCTCTCTTTTATCGAGCGTGGGATAAATATCGCTTTTACCGGGCCTACGAGCGGCAAGAGGCGTTTCGGACAGAACCCGACCCATTCAGCCGCGCCGTTCTCAGCCTGATCGGCTTCGGTACACCTCATCTACGTGATCGACTTCATATCTCCTATCAACCGCCCGACTCGGAATCTCGTCAAACTCTTGCCGTCGTTGATGATCTGTCGTTGTTCTACTATAGCGGTCTTTTGGCAAAACAGCCTCGAAGCGCCCACGGTCTGGAATTGATGCTTCAGCATTATTTCCAACACCCAATTAAGGTAGAAATGTTCCAAGGCCAATGGCTTCTCATCGACCCTGCCGATCAAACATGCCTTGGACGCTGGGGTCGTCTCGGTGTTGATGCCATTGCAGGCGATCGGGTTTGGGATGTTGCCTCACGCTTCCGTGTCCGGGTGGGACCATTGGATCGGCGGAGATTTGAAGAATTCCTGCCCGACCGGACAGCGATTCCGCGACGAAAATCGCTCTTTGTCCTCTCCCAATTGATCCGGTTGTATTGCGGTCCGGAATTCGATTTCGATATCCAGTTGGAGCTTCAAGCCCGAGATGTTCCCGAATGTCAGCTCGTCGGTGAGGGCTTCGGCGCTCGCCTCGGATGGAACACCTGGTTGCTCTGCGGTCCCGCCATCCAGAATCGAGATGATGCGATTTTTGTCGGCGATGAGGACCCGTCGATTGAGGTCATGTCTTGCGCGTCGTGGGACCGTCGAGGCATGGTACGATCATACGAAACATGATATGAGGAAATCCCATGTTAAATGTTAGCCCGAAGAATCTCATCGGCAAATTGAATGATACCGCGCGATTGGCTTTGATGAGAGCCGGCGAGTTATCTCAACAGCGATCTCATTACAATGTGGAGTTGGAACATTGGTTGTTCAAGATGACGGAATTGCCGGAATCGGATCTGGTGGCGATTGCCCAACATTTCAGCGTTGATTTGAAGCGTGTTCGGGAACAGATCGGCGAGGTGCTGAAACGGTTCAAGACGGGGAGTAGCCGAAACGATCTGCAAATCGCGCCGGACGTGTTCAAATTGACACAGGAGGCCTGGGTGATTGCTTCGATCGAGTTCGGTGAGACGCGAATTCGGACGGGGCATTTGCTCCTGGCTCTTCTAAGTGATCGCAGTTTCGAGCCGCAGGTACGAACAATGGCGTCGGAACTGACCAAGATCGCCCCGGAATCGTTGCGAAAAGAATTCCGAAACGTGACGTCGGATTCGGTCGAGGAAGAGAAGACGAGCGGCGATAACCGAGGCGACACTCCCCAATGGGCGACGTCGACGCCGGCATTGGATCAGTTCACGCTCAATCTCACGGACCGCGCCCGGAAGGGAGAATTGGATGCTGTTGTCGGGAGGGATCAGGAGATCCGACAGGTTGTCGACATTCTCACCCGACGGCGTCAGAATAACCCGATCTTGGTGGGTGAGGCGGGAGTTGGAAAGACGGCCGTGGTGGAGGGGCTGGCGCTTCGGATCGCTGTGGGTGATGTCCCTGAGCCGCTGCGGCGAGTGAGTCTCCGGGTCCTCGATCTTGGGTTACTTCAAGCAGGGGCGGGGGTCAAAGGGGAGTTTGAGAATCGTCTCAAGAGCGTGATCCAGGAGGTGAAATCGTCGCCGCAACCCGTGATTTTGTTTATCGACGAAGCACATACGATGATTGGTGCGGGGGGACAGGCAGGCCAGAACGATGCCGCGAATCTGTTGAAGCCGGCGCTTGCCCGGGGCGAATTGCGCACGATCGCCGCCACGACCTTTAAGGAATACAAGCAATATTTTGAAAAGGATGCGGCACTCAAGCGGCGCTTCCAACTGGTGCGTGTTGATGAACCGGAGGAGACCAAGGCCACGCGAATGTTACGTGGTCTGGTGCCCATGTTGGAAAAGCACCATGAAGTTCGCATTCGAGACGAAGCCGTCGCTGAAGCGGTTCGATTATCTCATCGATATGTTCCCGAGCGACAATTACCGGACAAAGCGGTGAGTCTGCTGGACACCGCCTGTGCACGAGTTCGTCTCAGTCAATCGGCCACTCCCCCGGCATTGGATGATATATGCCGCGAGATCGATCATTTAACTGCTGAGATCGCGGTGGTCGAGCGAGAGCATTCGTTGGGGACGGATCACGAGGCTCGATTGGCGGAGCTTCGCGATCAGATCCAGGCGGCTCAGGAGCGTAAGACACAGTTGGAAAAGCAACTCGCCGCTGAGAGAAAACTCGTCGAGCAGATTCGGCAGATCCAAAAAGAGATTGATACGAATCAGGCATCACCGGAAGCAGTCGAGAACGGGTCGCTGATTTCGGAGCTTCATCGATGCTTGGTGGAATTGCGCCAAATCCAAGGTGATACTCCTCTCGTCTTCCCGGTCGTCGATGGCGCCGCTGTCGCGGAGATCGTGGCGAATTGGACGGGGATCCCGGTGGGCAAGATGGTGCACGATGAAGTTCAAACAGTGTTGAACCTCGCCGAAAAATTGAATGAACGGGTGATTGGCCAGCGGCATGCGTTAGAAGCCATTGCCCAACGAATCTGCACGGCGCGGGCGGATCTGGTGGATCCTCGGCGTCCCATCGGTGTGTTTCTGCTCGTCGGGCCTTCCGGCGTCGGCAAGACCGAAACAGCCATGGCGCTCGCCGACCTTCTCTATGGCGGCGACCGAAATATGGTCGTCGTCAACATGAGCGAGTATAAGGAAGAGGCGAAGATCTCACGGCTCACAGGCACGGCCAAAGGATATGTTGGTTATGGCGAAGGAGGTGTCCTGACGAACGCCGTCAAGGCCCGTCCTTATTCCGTCGTTCTTCTGGATGAAGTTGAAAAAGCCCATCCCTCGGTCCAGGAAATCTTCTATCAAGTATTCGATAAGGGCGTTTTACAAAATGATGATGGCGAAGAAATCAATTTCAAGAACACAATCATTCTTCTGACAAGCAACGTCGGTACCGATACGATCATGAAGTATTGCTCGGATCCTGATACGATGCCAACACCGGAACAACTCTCGGAATTGCTTCGTCCGGATCTCTTGAAGACGTTTAAGCCGGCATTACTTGGCCGGATGGTCGTCGTCCCCTATTATCCCCTCGGCGACCAGGTCCTGCGGCGAATTATCGAACTGCAACTGCGAAAAATAGCTCAGCGAGTTCGGGATCATCATAAGGCAGAATTTGAATATGACGATGCCCTGGTCGCGACGGTGGCGGGTCGCTGTCGGGAGGTTGAGAGCGGAGCGCGAAATGTCGATCACATTTTGACCGGAACGATGCTGCCCGCGATTTCCCAACAGATCCTGCTACGGATGGCGGATAGTCTGCCGATCAAGCACATCCATGTCGATGTCGATGGCAGTGGTCAGTTCACCTATTCGGTTCAATAAGTCGGGAACCTTGTCAAGACCTCGATGAAACTCTGGCCGAATGGCAACGAGTCACGAGCCACGATCGAATCGAACGAGTCGAATCCGTGCGTGAAAGAATGACTGCCGTGTTGATGACCGAGCGGTCACGATATCAAGCTGGACCCATGAGATTCTGTCCCACGAAGGATCTTTAATTTTCCTGGTCTATTTCTTCAATTGGGCTTCCGTTTATTGCCGATATTCCCAACGTAGCAAGGTTGCGAGATGCAACGCTGGCGATCCGTGTCGTTGAAGACACGGTCAACCTGAGGCGTTTTCACAGGCGACGTCACGGGATCGTTTGCGACAGAACGGACCCCGACATCAGGACGAAGGGTGGAGATTCATGCGCAGCGTTGGCTGGTGTCTGGCGATTTGGTTGGCAATCGGTCTGTCGTCAGCGTCGGCGATCGACAAAGGACGGCGTCCTCTGACGAGACCCGCCGGGCCGGTCTGTCCGATGCCGATTCCCTGCGACCCAACAGCTCCAACACCTCCTCTGGCGCCATCGACGCCAACAACCTCGCCACCGGTGGCGGACGCGCCCTCTGTTTCTTCATTCCAGGAGGCATTGGCATCGGCGGGCGAAGCGGGGTCCCAGCCCAGCAGCAGCTATCATCCGGGTTTCTTCGGGGATCTCATCGGAGGTATCACGGTTCAATCAATTGGATTCATCGATTCTCCTATTGTCTACACCGATGATGGATATGTTGTCAACGTTGCCCAGGCCAGCGCGATCAAAGTCGCGGAAAGCGATAGTCCTCGACCGATTGATCGGGTGTACTATCTTTATAACTTCTATGGAAACATTGATCCTACGATCGATCCGCAATCGGCCGTCTTATCATTGATGCATCTGCACCGCCATGTGATTGGGTTCGAGAAAACGTTATGGAAGGGCCGAGCGTCGGTGGGCATGCGGATCCCCTTTCTCGGCTTTGCTGGCGACCCTGTATATCAGACTCGCTTTGTCGGTGATTTGACCGTCTTGACGAAAGTGATGCTGGTCGAGAATCCGGAGACACGCAGTCTGTTTTCGATAGGGTTCGTCATTTCGGCACCGACGGGAAGTACGCCGGCGTTCTTGCAATCGGGGTACATCCCGCCCGCTATTCGCCAACGGGCGCGTCGAAACTATCCAACATATTTACAACCGTGGGCTGGATATATTTATAATTTCAGTCCCCGGTTGTTTTTGCATGGCATTCATGCGGCGGTCATCTCGAGCTTGCGGCAGGAGCCGAGCTTTATCACCAATGATGTCGGTGTGGGTTGGTGGGTGTATAAGAATTCGTCGTCAGATCTCATTCAAGGTATTATTCCTACCGTTGAAATACACATCAATACGCCGGTAAGTCAGCGGGGAATGCCCACCCAAATTGGTGAAGTAAGGATGCGGGATTCGGTGAACCTGACGAGCGGATGTTACGTGAGGACTCCGAGGTCACTTTTTGGTGGGGCGGTCAGTGTGCCGCTTGCCTTTGGCCCCCACACAATTGAGGCCGTCGCGAGTTACACACTGAGATTCTAAGCGATCGAGAGTCAAGTAAGGGTAAGGCGATGAGGCACCCGAGTGTCGTCGTTGTTGCTGGTTGGATTTTCATGAGCGGAGCGATCAAGGCGGAGGATCGCCCGCGTCTTTGGTTCAAATCGAAGAAGGAGTGCCCACCAACGGTGGTCGCACCCTGGTGTCCGCCGGAGTCGATGACGGCACCGACGTCGCCTGTGCCGACGGAACCGGCGCCCGTGGCGACGGATCCGTCGATGACGTCGCCGCCGGTGTCATCGTTCAATGCGGCCTTGGCGTCGGCGTCGGAGGCGGGAACCCAGCCGGCGGCGAGTTATTCACCGGGGTTTTTCGGCGACTTGCTGGCCAGTGCGATTCTCACCCCGATTTTCATTCCGGAGACGGGGGTATTCGGTTTTGCAGCATCACCCAACGTGTCGCAGGCGGGCGGCATCAAGATTGTGGAGGGCGATAGCCCGCGTCCGACGAATCGGCTTTATTACAACTACAACTTTTATGGCAATGTGGATGTTGATACAGGTCTGACACCTAATCTACCTCGGATGCAAGTTCATCGACATATCATTGGATTTGAGAAGACCTTCCTAAGCGGGGATGCCTCGGTTGGGTTGCGGTTGCCCTTCTTCAGTTTTGGCGGCGGGACGGTCGCCTACGAGACGAGTTTTGTTGGTGATTTGAGTATCATCTCGAAATATGCCTTGATCAACAATCGGGAAACGGGCAACATCCTGTCCGCGGGGCTGATTCTCGGCACACCAACGGGTGGTTCGCCGAACCTGATCGCCAATCAAAGCAATCAGCGACCGGAGCAAATCCGGTATCGAGGAGTGCAAATCGTGCCGTTTACGGGTTACATTCTGAACTTTTGTTGCCAACGCGTTTACCTGCAAGGTTTTCACTCCGTTGCTGTGCCGACCGAGAACGAGGAGCCGACTTTCATTAGCAACGGGTTCGGGTTGGGGTATTGGCTGGTGCGTGAGCCGCAGGCTGACTTTATCCAAGGCTTTGTGCCGACGTTTGAAGTTCACGTCAATACGCCGCTGAACAATTTTCGGGGGACGCGGCTCGGTCAAACAGTCATGCAAAATTCGGTGAACCTCACCACGGGGGCGTATCTTGTCCTGCCCCGATCGATCGTGGGTGGGGCGGTAGGAGTACCGCTATCTTGGGGACCACATCGGATCGAAGCGTTGGCGAGTTGGACTCTGCGGTTTTGAGAATTGTTCCGGTGCTGCAAGGAGGCGTTCGCGGGCAAGGAAGCGTTCCGGCCGGCTTGCATCATCCAGAAGGAGTCCGGATAATAACTCCGCTTCCGAAGGGCTGATTCGGAGTTGGCGGAGTCATTCATGCGGCCGACGTCGGACGCTTCAACGCTGTCGGATGGCGATTTCCGTCGGTTGCAGGAGTATGCAGACCGATTCGCGGAAGCCCGATCCCGAGGCAACGTCGATGACTGGGAGGCGTACCTGCCACCGACGGCTAATCACCTTCGGCGGTATGTCCTCATCGAGTTGGCCAAGTTGGACATTGAATTCACTTGGCGAAGCGGCAGCCGCGTTCTGGTCGAAACTTACGAAACTCTCTTCCCCGAACTGAATCCTCCGCCCATTGATCTCATCGTCGAGGAGTACCGGATTCGGCACCGGCACGGCGATGCCCCTGGATTGGATGAATACCGGGATCGGTTTCCAGATCGGGCGGCGGAGATAGACGTCTGGCTACGAAGCGCCGCGACCCAAAAGTCGGGGCCGAAGTTCGTCGATGCCGTGCCGGCAACTCTCCGCGGCGGGGAGCCGACAACAACCGTCATCGAAGAAGTGTTTCCGCCCGGGTACACGCCGATCGAGCGGATCGGTCGAGGCAACTTCGGCGAAGTCTGGCGAGCAGAGGCCCCCGGTGGAATCGCCGTTGCGGTCAAGATCGTTTCTCAACCGCTCGATCATGAATCCGCCAGGAAAGAACAAGCGGCGCTGGAACTCGTCAAACGATTGCAACATCCGAAGCTCCTATCCACCTTGGCGTTTTGGGTCATCCAAAATCGTCTGGTGATTGCGATGGAGTTGGCGGACGGAACGTTGCGCGACCGCTTGCGCGAGTGTCGGGCACAAGGCTTGGCCGGCGTTCCTCCGGACGAGCTGATCCCCTATTTTCGCGACGCCGCCGAGGGGTTGGATTGGCTGCATGTGCAGGGTGTCCTGCATCGAGACATCAAACCGGAAAATATCCTTTTGAAACATGGCTACGCCAAGGTGGGCGATTTCGGACTGGCGAAGTCGGGCCCGATGGATGTGATGGTGTCGGCCAGTTTTGCGGGAACCCCGGCGTTCATGGCACCGGAGGTTTGGGGACAGAAAGCATGCAAACAAAGCGATCAATACAGCCTCGCATTCACCTATGTCGAGTTGCGCTTGGGAAGACGGCCGCTGC
>CAKZUU010000204.1 GCA_937922175.1 uncultured Gemmataceae bacterium | reverse complement strand
CAAAGCGATTGCTGCCCGTAAGAGCCGATACTGCCATCGGCTCATCATTTCCACCGACAGTGTGGAAATTCAAGAAGAAGCCCGAAGCCACGGCGTGGAGGTGCCGTTTACCCGACCTGCCGAACTCGCGACCGACACCTCACCCAGCGCCGACGCGATTTGGCATGCGATGCAGTTTATCGAAGCAGAAGGCAAGCAGCGGTTCGACGCGGTGATGTTGTTGGAGCCGTCTTCCCCCTTTGCGAGGCCCTGCGACTTGGACGCCTCCGTTGAAATGATGATCCGCGAAGACGCCGCCGTCGTCGTGGGGATGCGGCAAATGGAGGTGAGCAGTATTTATGTCGGCACTTTAGACGAGCGGGGACGCATTACTTCGATCATCGACAAGTTAGGCGAAGCGGCCAAAGGCCGCCGGCAAGACCGGCAACCTGAGTACACCATGAACGGGGCTTTGTACCTGTTTCGCTGGGAGCATTTTTGTCGCCATCGCAACATTTACGCCGATCGCGAACGGACCTTTGGGCTGATCATGCCCGACGAGTATTCCATCGAGATCGACAGCCCCATCAATTTGGCTTTCGCCGAGTTCCTCGTCGAGCGCGGCATCGTCGATCTCACCCACTGGAAACTATCATAACCTCCCATGACAACCGGACAACAACTCTACGTCCGAGCTAAGCAAATTATCCCTGGGGGAACGCAACTTCTCTCGAAACGTCCCGAGATGTTTCTTCCCGATCACTGGCCCTCTTATTACTCCAAAGCCGAGGGAGTCCACGTCTGGGACTTAGACGGGAAACGATACAAAGACTTCACCCATTTCGGCGTCGGCGCGTGTGTGCTCGGTTACGCCGATCCGGAGGTTAATGCGGCGGTCGAGTCAGCCCTCCGGCAAGGAGTGATGTGTACGCTGAACTGCCCTGAAGAAGTCCGATTAGCGGAACTGCTGATCGAGTTGCATCCGTGGGCTGAAATGGTGCGGTTCTCAAGGGCCGGCGGCGAGGCGCTCGCCATCGCGATACGAATTGCTCGAGCCGCCACGGGGCGCGACAAAATTGCGTTCTGCGGTTATCACGGCTGGCATGATTGGTATCTTTCCGCCAACCTGGCCGACGAGCGAACCCTCGATGGCCATCTCCTCGCCGGACTGGCGCCGGCAGGAGTTCCCCGCGGGTTGCTCGGTACGATGGTGCCGTTTCATTTCAACAACACGGCTGAGTTTCAGTCCGTGATCTCGGATCACCATGCAGAACTCGCCGCCGTGGTCCTTGAACCGGCACGTGATTGCCTTCCCGATCCGACTTTTCTCCAATCGATTCGGGCCGAGACTCGTCGACACGGCATTGTTCTGATTTTCGACGAAGTCACCTCCGGATGGCGAATGAACACGGGCGGCATCCATCGTCTTCTCGACGTCTCGCCCGATATGGCAGTCTTCGCCAAGGCGATGGGGAACGGCTTCGCCATCTCCGCCGTCATCGGTACTCGCGCCGCAATGGACGCGTCCCAGAAGTCGTTCATCAGTAGCACGAATTGGACCGAGCGCATCGGTCCATCAGCAGCGTTGGCGACGATCCAGAAACACCGGCTCCGCGACGTCCCGAAACATTTGATTCAGGTTGGAAATGAGGTTCGCGAGTCCTGGCTTCAGGCCGCGGCGCAAAATAATCTCCGCATTCATATCGGTGGCATCGAACCGCTCTCTCATTTCTCGTTCGATGTCCCCGATCCCTTGGCGACGATGACACTGTTTACCCAAGGAATGTTAGATCGGGGATTCCTTGCGGGTGGTAGCTTTTACTCTTCGTATGCCCACCAGCCAGATGATGTTCGCCTCTATGCAGACGCCGTGAGCGAAGTCTTTGGTGAACTCGCCAGTGCTCTGTCACGAGGTGATGTCCGGGGCCGCTTGCGAGGTGGCGTCAAGCATTCGACCTTCCAGCGACTGACCGACGCCCCGGTTCGATCATGAGAACAATCCACCAACTCGTCGACATGACCGGGCGCGTCGCCTTGGTCACGGGCGGAGCCGGTCACATCGGAAGGACCATGGCACAAGCTCTCCTCGAGGTTGGTGCGAAGGTCGCCATCTTGGATCTACCCGAAGCATGCGATCGTTGCCAACGTGAGTGGGTGGAAGCCAGCGATCGAACGGCCTTCTTTCCTGCCAATCTGGAGGATGCGGCGAAACTGACTCAGATTCCCAATCAAGTGGTTTCCGCATTGGGTCGTCTCGATGTCTTGATCCACTGTGCGGCCCTCGTCGGAACCTCGCAGCTTCCGGGCTGGGCGGTCTCATTCCCTGAGCAGAACCTGGACACATGGCGCAAAGCCCTAGAAGTTAACTTGACCTCCGCTTTCGTCCTCAGTCAAGCCTCGGCTTCAGAATTGGCTCGCCACGGTGTTGGCTCCATCATCAACGTAGGCTCGATATATGGTGTCGTCGGCCCCGACTGGCGCTTGTACGATGACACGCCGCTGGGCAACCCCGCCGCCTATGCCGCGAGCAAGGGAGGCCTCCTCCAACTCACTCGATGGCTGGCAACGACCTTGGCCCCACGGATCCGCGTCAATGCCATCTCGCCAGGGGGTGTTCAACGACAGACGCCCGAACCCTTTTTGTCCCGCTATGTTGCTCGGACCCCAATGCGTCGAATGGCGACCGAGGAAGACCTTAAAGGAGCGGCCGTCTTCCTCGCCAGCGACCTATCAGCATACATCACCGGTCAGAACATCATTGTCGACGGTGGTTGGACTGTATGGTAATGAATTCCTGCCGACTTTAATGAGCGAGCATTCTCGTCGTATTTCGGCTATTAGAGTGTTGTTT